>CAJWAE010000022.1 GCA_913020075.1 uncultured Flavobacteriaceae bacterium | reverse complement strand
CATATTAAATATAGTATGGGGAAATCATGAAGTATACAATAACACCTGTTACCGCTACATATAACCATATTGGAAAAGTATAACGTGCAATTTTTTTGTGATCTTCAAACTGTTTGGTAAATGCTCTCACATAAGTAAATAAAACCATTGGAATTATTCCTATTGAAAGGATGATATGGGATATCAAAATAAAAAAATATACATAACGAATAAATCCTTCTCCACCATAAGGAGTAGAATCTGAAGTCATATGATAAGCTACGTACATTAATAGAAAAACTAATGATAATAGAATGGCTGTTTTCATTAAGCTTTCGTGAAACTTTATGTTTTTATTTTTAATAGCGTTCAAAGCAATTAACAAAATAACTGCCGTTACTCCATTAACTGTTGCATAAATTGGTGGTAAAAAACTAAGGGATGCTACATTTGGAATTCTAACGGTAAAAAGGATGGCAACCACCACAGGAATTAAGATAGATATGAGCCAGATATAGGGAGTGAATTTATTTGTTTTAGGCATTACTTATTCGTTTAATAATTTTTTAATATCTTCTATTAATAAGTCAACTTCTTGAATATCAATATTTTCTTTATCTAACCCCATATAGTAAACAATTGGATTCCCAAATTGATCAGTTCGAGAACGGATAAAACCGTTTTTATCTATTAATGCAAAATAACCCTGGTGTTCAAACCCGCCCTCTACTCTTGGATTTACAGAAGCAAAAATATTAAAACCTTGATTGGCGAGTGAATAGATAACATCTTTCTCTCCTGTTAAAAAATGCCAGTTTTTAGAAAAAACATCATATCCTTCTGAGTATTTTTTCAAAACAGAAGGGGTATCGTGTTCAGGATCAATAGTAAATGAAGCAATACCGAAATCATCTCTAGTACCATAAAAATCTTCCAAACGTTTCATGTTTTTATTCATGATAGGACAAATACTAGGACAAGAAGTAAAGAAAAATTCTGCAACATAAACTTTACCATTAAAATCTTCATTAGAGATAAACAAACTGTCTTGATTTAAAAAAGTGAATTCAGGTACTTTTTTTGGTTCTCCGTTAAGAAAAATATAAGATAGTGGAATAGCTGATTGAGATCTGCTACTTTGAACAATTGTCTTATTTGTAATTCGATTTAAAATTTTTGGAATAAATAAAATTGAAAATATTAATACTACAAGAAATAGCCCCACATACTTCAGTTTTGACATAAATCTTTATTTTTTTCGATTTGTATTATATATTTTTAAAGCTAACCTATATTCTGCGAGGATAACTTTAACATCATCAATCATCTTTTTATTAATCTGAGCTACCGATCTTGCGTCAAACCCATAAAGAGTTCCATCATCCTCATCATCATTTCTACCCCTTAGGCTTAAGTCTTTATCTATAATAAAAACATATGGCGTACTAAACTCAGCATTTAACTGTAAAGGTGTATTTAGTGAATTGAAGTGAAGTTTAATCTTATCATTTGTGGTCGGAATAAAATTCCATTTTGACAAATCAGTTCCAACACCTTCACGTAATTCATTTTTCAGTTCCTCAACTTGAGACATTCTATTTTCACTAACTAAAAAGACAAATTGAAAATCCTCAAATTCATAAAAACGTTTATATATTTTTTGGTTTAAATTTAGAGCTTCTGCTTTTTTATTTTGAAGATTTCCTCCCCAATATCCTAGTACCGTTATTTTGTCTTTTAATCTTAAATTTTTATTGTTATTAAAAACATCCGAATTCAATTCAGTAACTTTAAGAGAAAGAATAGGCAACTTTGCAAAGTTGTTTTTACCGGAAGCAAAAAAAAGATACACAAGTAGAGGGAAAATAAACAATATCCCTAAGACCAATTTTTTATAAACCTCTTCCTTTTTCATATTTAAAAAAAAAGCGAATTAAAACGCTTTTAAAATTCTTTATTTGTTAAAAATTCCAAGCAACAAAACCACTATTCATTACTTCAAAAATATAATCTGCCTCTATTAGAAGTATTAACGCTAAATAGGGAAGTAAAATAACAAGCGGTAAAACAATAGCATTTTTTAACCCACTTTTTTCGTCGCGGATATGCATAAAATCCCATGCTATATAATACGCTTTTACAATTGTAAGAATAATGAAAATCCAATTTAAGATTTTCATTTGCATAAAAGAACCCATTAGAAACTCTGGCTTAATAATACCCAATGCAACTTCAATAGTGGTTATAATAGATAGAAAAATTAGTACTCCCCAAATCTTTTGTTGATTAGATTTAAATTTTAATAACCCTCTAAAGATGGCTAATTTATGTGCTTCTGCTGCCATAATATATTTTTTATGTGTGTTATTAAACTAAATAGAAAAAAGTAAAAACAAATACCCATACCAAATCGACAAAATGCCAGTATAATCCTACTTTCTCAACCATTTCGTAATGACCTCTTCTTTCATAGGTTCCTAAAATTACATTGAAGAAAATGATTATATTAATTACTACTCCAGAAAGAACATGAAACCCATGAAATCCTGTAATAAAGAAAAAGAAATCAGCAAACAGTCGATTTCCATATTCATTGTGAATCAAATTAGCCCCTTCAACAACAGCTACCGTATTGTTTAACTTCAAAAGAGATTCTTCTCTAGAAAGAATTGTCTTTTCTCCGTTTTTATCCAACTTTTGCGTACGAATTAGAAGATTAGAGTCTTCAATAAAACCTTTTTTTACTTCTGCCAACGAAAGCGAAGGAAGTTCAATTTCGTCTTGAAACCATATACCATTGCTAAGCTTTTGAGTTGTTCTCTCTGTTTCAATTCCAATAGCAAATTCTTGAATTGAAACGCGTTCTAGTGTTTTAGCGTCAAGAAACTGTAAGATTTTTCCCCCTCTAGTTTCAAGTGCTCCATACTCTCCTTTAATAAAGTTCTTCCATTCCCAAGCTTGAGAGCCGACAAAAATAGCTCCGCCTATGACGGTTAAAAGCATGTAAAACGTAACTTTAGATTTCTGCATATGATGTCCTGCATCTACGGCTAATACCATAGTCACAGATGAAAAAATTAAAACAAAAGTCATTAATGCAACATAATACATAGGTGCATCAATCCCATGTAAAAAAGGAAAGTGAGTAAATACTTCATCTGCAATTGGCCAGGAATTGATATTCTTAAACCTTGAAAAACCATAAGAGACCAAAAAGCCTGTAAAGGTTAAAGCATCTGAAACTATAAAAAACCACATCATCAGTTTGCCATAACTGGCCTTAAGTGGCTGGTTACCACCACCCCAATCAAGGTTTTCTTCAGTAGTCGAGCTTGCCGTTACTCCCATATTATTTTGTTAAATTCTTTGCAAATTTATTAATTTTTAACCGTAGAAAGAAATGAATAAAAATAAATATACCCAAAGTAAATCAAGAAAATGCCAAAAAGTTACTGATAGCTCAAAACCTATGGTATTTTCATTAATATATTTTCCATTCAAAGTCTTGATAAGTACATTAAAAATGATAATAATTCCTGCTATTAAATGCGCTAAATGAAGTAAAACCAGTACATAAAGATAGGATGTTGTAATTGAACTCTCAGGACCTGTGAAATAATATCCTTGGTCAATAATCGAATCAAAACCACTTAATTGAAAATAAATAAAGGCAATCGCTAAAACCAAGGTCGTAATCAAAAGTGCCTTCGATTCCAATCTTTTTTTAGATCGAATCATTTTAAGAGCTCCATAGAAACTAAAACTACTCATAAGTATTAACGCTGTACTTATAGAAAATGCAAATGGTAAATCTATCTGTTGTATCCAATCTGCTCTTGAACTACTTACAACGTAAGCGCTTGTGAGCCCTGCAAAAGTCATGCTCATACTTATCATACCAAACCAAAGCATCATTTTTTTTGCTCGGTTATTTTTAACAATACTGGAATCGTTACTATTCATTAATTTATAAATTTATCAATTACATAAATCATTTGTATTCCTGTAATATAAAGAATACTAATTCGTATTAAAAATCGTGCTGCTAAATCTGTTTTTAAATACATTAGTCGTATCGCGTAATATAGAAACAGAATTCCCAAAAAACCAACTAAAAAAGCAGCCGTTAAGGATAACGATAGCCTTCCCGTATATTGAAAAACAGGAAGTAAAGAGATGAGAACTGTCCAAAAAGTATAAAAAACAATCTGAAATGCTGTAGTTTGATCAGGAGCTCCAGAGGGAAGCATTTTAAATCCTGCCTTTTGATATTGATTATGCATTACCCATCCAATAGCCCAAAAATGTGGGAATTGCCAAAAAAATTGAATCATAAATAAAACGCCTGACTCAATACCAAACTCATTAGTAGCTGCTATCCAACCCAACATAAAGGGAATTGCTCCAGGAATTGCACCAACAAAAACAGATAATGACGTTTTTTGCTTTAAAGGAGTATAGAAACAAGCATATAAAAGGATTGATAAGCTTGCAAAAAAAGCCGTTTTAATATTAATTGCGTACAAAGCTCCAACTCCTAAAAGAGTCAAAAAGACACCCAAAAAAAGTGCTGTATTTATATTTATTCTATTAGTGGGTAGAGGTCGATTTTGAGTACGCAACATTAATTTATCCAAATCTTTCTCAAGAACTTGATTAAATGTATTTGATGCACCTACCATCGCATAACCTCCCAATATAAGCAACGAAATTTTAGAATAACTAATCTCTTCTACTCCTAAAAAGTAGCCCGCAAGAGAAGAAATTACAACTGTAATAGAAAGTCGAAACTTTGTAAGCTGTAAAAAATCTCTTAAACCATTTTGAATTGAAAATGTTAGGGTATCATTTGTTTGCATCTAGCTACTTCATTCAGTCTGCAAAGATACTCGAGAAATAGATAACCTACAATGAATTGACTCTTTAAGATAAAATATATTATCTATTGAAGTCTGAAAGTAATTGGAATACTAAAAGGAACACGAACAGGCCTTCCTCTTTGCTTTCCTGGTGTCATGTTTGGTAGTTTAGCGATAATACGCTTCGCTTCTTTTTCTAAATTCTTGTCTGGACCACGCATTCTGATATTTGTGATTTGTCCATCTTTGGCAATGATAAAATTTACATATACACGACCTTGAATTCCCATTTCTTGTGCAATTTCTGGATAACGGAAGTTTTTACGAATATGTTTATTCATTTGTTCTTGAAAACAATTTCTCCTTTCAGATTTTTTGACTCTTTCACAACCTGGAAATATTGGCACATCCTCAATTACTGCAAAAGGAACGTCAATATCTTCATAAATTTCTTCTACCTCTACAATTTCGATGATTTCCTCTTCATCTGTTTCAGTAGACTCAATTACAGTCTCCTCAACTTCTTCTTCATCTTCTACAATCTCAATAATTTCTGGTGCTGGAGGTGGGGGTGGAGGTGGAGGTGGAGGTGTTTTTATTTGTTCTGTAATTGGTATTTCCTCATCATCATCATCTTCAACATTTAATGACTCATAACCATACACCTTTTCGTAAGTTTTAAACTCAATAGCTTGCCATGATATAAAAAGAACCAAGGCTAAACCAATCACAAAGTATAGACTACTGTTTTTAGTTAAATCAACTTTTTCATTTTTTTTGAGCTGCATAGTATACCAATATTTAGTGTGCCAAATTAAAAAAAAAAAATTTAAAACGAGTTATTCTTTGAGAGAATCGAAAACAAAAGGTGAATTAATAAAATTCCTAAACTAACACCTAACAGGTTAGCAAAAAGATCCTGTATATCAAAATGTCTTTGAAAGAAAGAAATAAGCTGTAATAGTTCCAAAATTAATCCAAGAAAAAAAGCATAAATAAATGCTTTTTTTAAATAAAACTTGTAAGTAAAAAAAGCTAAACAATAAATCACAGCTATAAAAAAATAACATACAAAGTGAAGCACCAAATCTCCTCTAAAAAAAAGAAAATACCATTCTTTGTTGGTATCGATAGGTGTCTTTAGAGTCAAATAAACAACTATCAAAGTAGCACACCAAGCTAATGTTTTAAAAACAGATTTAGCCTGTAACCAATTCAGTATAAGCTTTTGCATCTAAAAGCTGTTCAAGTTCAGAAGGGTTATTAAATTTCACTTTTATCATCCATCCTTTACCATAAGGATCTTCATTTACAGTTTCTGGAGTGTCTTCTAGACCCTCATTAATTGCAATAATCTCACCTGAGACAGGCATAAATAAATCAGAAACTGTTTTAACTGCTTCTACAGTTCCAAACACAGCTTCCGCCTTTAAGGTTTCATCTAAGGTTTCAACCTCAACATAGACAATATCTCCTAATTCACTTTGTGCGAAATCAGTAATTCCAATGGTGACTTGATCTCCTTCAATTTTTAGCCACTCATGATCTTTAGTGTATTTTAGTTCTTTTGGTATATTCATTTTAAAACTTTAAAAACACAAATGTATAAGATTTATACTATGAAAAAACACTTTTAGTTTCCAAAATTATACCGAATCGTAAAACCAGAACGAATACTTGTTTGTGGAAAAGCTGTAGAGATGGCAAATTCAGAAAAATTATGGTCATAAAAAAAAAGAGCAGTTAAGTTTTTAGATAAAGCATAATCTGCAGTAACCTTTATTGACATTAATCGTTGTCCAGCAGTTACTTGATTATTGTCATATTCTAAATTTCTTAAAACTGTTATATTATCCCGAATAGAAACATCAGCTTTTATGTTTAAATCTCCCTTCAAAACGACACGTCTACCCCCTAAACTAGTTCTAAAACGAACATCTTTTATACGATATCCTAAGCCTACTACATATTCATCACCTGTAGATTCTGTTATTAAGTTATTGTCTAAACTCAATGAAATAGCACGTTCTTTTCTCAATTCTGCTAATAACTTTAAAGAATTATTTAGCTCAATATCCAAACGCATCAATGGATTAAACTGTTCAACTAAATTAATATTAGAATAAAGACGCTCAGAAATAAAATTTCCTAGTTTATCGGTTTGATTGGGTTGTTGAGGATTAAAATCAAAATTAGACTGATAATTAGTTAGAGTATAACTTGCTCTATAAGCATGATTTAGAGATAGTCTTTTAAATATTTTACCTACAGCTTTGATTTCTGTAAGACCTGTAAATTTAAGATTCCAATTTGGTAATGGTATTTTTCGTGTAGGATTGAGTCCTATTTTATTAGGTTCAGTACCTGAATAAGCTGCTAAAAATGAATTAATCAACACCTCTTGTTGATTTTTTCCATATCCGAATGAATATCCTTCTAAATCTACCCCTAGATTTTCAAAAATAGTATTTTCAACTAAACGATTAGAAATAACCTTACGGTTTTGTCTGAATGTTTCAAAATTATTACTTATTGATCCCTGTGAAAAATTGAATGTAGTCCCCAATAATATAGTTGACATTCCAAAATTCCCAAACACATTAGAATTTTGAGGAAGATAGCTTTGATCCTCTACTTTAAAATTCTCTATTCTATTTTCCGAATAATCTCTCTCTGCATTAAAATCAACAATTAAACCCTTCATCGGAACTACTTGGGCAGAAGCTTTAAATTTACTTGAATGAATCTGTGAAAAAGATTGATTGAAATTAGGGAAACCAGTCAACCAGCCCTGTCTAGCTGCTTCATATCTAATATCCGCTTGACTACCCAAAGTATAGCCCAATGTCGGCTGCATTCCACCAGCAAAACCAACTGAAGGAAGATATCCCGGCAATACAGAGCCATTATTCTCAGAATAACTGGCCTGAACACGTTTTATAGCAGTTAAAATATCAACTAATTTAGTTAGGCTTTTCTTTAAAATTAAATTTTTCTTTTTTGCAGTTGAATCTTTGGATTGAGTAACTGCTTTATATTTTTGGTTAAATAATGATTTATTCGATTTTAATCCAAAAACAGAGTAAAGTTTTGCAAAAGATAAAGATCCTGTTAACGCTTTTGTATTATTATTTTGAATTGTATTCACAATACCCAGAGGTATACCTTCTTCACTTACTACTTCTGATAAAGCCTCTGATCCTCTTTGCCAATTAAAGTTTCCGGTGTACACATAATTTGCATCAATAAAACTTAATAAAGGAATATATTGAAAAGGTAACTTATAATTTAATGCTAAAGATTGAATGTGTGAATTGGGTTCCCCAGAACTAAATACGTCATCCCAAAGAGTTCTTTTTGTTGAAACAAAATCGTTTGAAACTCCTTCACCTGTATTATTCATTTGACGAATAATACTACTTGTTGCAGCATTAAAATTAAATTTTAGTGATCGAGTTAAATTATGACTCAATGCATAATTATAATTAAATAAAAAGTTCCGTTGTTGGAGATTAGGCAAACTTCGTTGTATTGAAGCATCTACTCCCTCCAAATAAACCTGTCTAAACTTTTGATTATTTAAAATTCTATTGATATTAGATGAGGCTTCGAGAGAATTAGGTAGTAAATTGAAATTTAACTTTTGTAACCATTGCCAATATTTCTTTCTGTTAAAAAACTTGACTTTTTTGAAGGGTTCTATAATTTTAGAATTAAACGAAAAACCATAGTTAGCTCCTAAAAGTAGATTTACTTCTTCTTGTTTTTCAATTTCATAATCATGGTGTTCCAGTTCATTATAAGCATATGAAAAATCAAAATTTTCTGGACTATATATATGTGACTTTCCCTTTCCATTACTATTTTTCCTAATTCCAATTAGGCTAATACTTTTTCTTCGAGTATAATCAGTGGATTGATTTCTAATAGAATCACGCTGTGAAGTTCTCTTTGAAGTTTGTAATCGATTATCCAATTTTAAATCTTCATAAAACGGATCATATTCTGGTGTAATTAGCGTCTCTCCGCTAGAAAAACTTAATGGTATTGTAAGTCCCCAATTTTTAGGAGTTAATTGATCTAAATTAATATTTGAAACTAAATCGTATTGAATTAAATTTTCTCTACTTCTTTGATTAGGGCTTTGATCGATACTCCCAAAGCCAACAGTAGAATATCTTCCTGATGCAGAAAACGTTGCAAAATCTGCAATATTGGCATCTAAAGAACCAATAGCAGCCCAACCTCCTTTACTATCAATTCCTGAGATTCTCAATTCATTAAACCAAACTTCTCCACACAAGACATCTCCCATTTGTGTAGAAGGGTTTTTCACTCCAATCATCATAGTCTTAATTGACCCCAAAGATGGATTACCTTTAATAGAAAATTTGTATTTTTTTTCTCCAGGCAAATCACTAATTGGCGTGAATTCCTGAATAAGGTTTAACTCTTCATCAAAATAGATACTTTGACCTAGCCCTAATTGCTGCAATGCCTTTGCTTTCATTTTAGATAAAAGTTCTATTGGAATTTCCAAAGAATTTGATTCAGGTATCCAAACTTCTTCTGCCGTTAAACGATTGGATGTGTTTTCTATATAAGAAGTAGGTTTTAATGGAACTTCTATTTGGTAATAATTGTCTTGATAGTCTGTACCTAGTCGAATAAACGCAACTAATCTTCTATCAAATTCATCTTCTGTTCCTTCACCAGGGAGCAGCTCGTTGCCAGGAAGTGATTCCGCATGTAAAAACATTCTAAGTTTATTATATTGTCTCATATCCAGATCTAAGCCTTTATATATACCTCTTGAATCTGAGGGCTGTAAGTCACATACCCTAAATGATAAAGACTGTTCATTCTGACGAATAATAGTATTGTTATTATTTATCTGTTCTCTTCTAATTTCTGGAGGAAGAACATAATTGATAGGCACACGACTTTCATTTTCTAAAATATTTACTGTACTAATGTCTACTGTTGTATTAGTGTTCTTTAAAATATCTTTATTTAAAGTTTTGTTATACCTCCTCCAATCTCCCCTTACTAGGTCTAAGGTTCCAAATCGGAAAACTATATTCTTTTCAAAACCATTCAAAACCATTCTCATAAATCTTACAGAGCGAAGGTCTTCAATCGAATTAACGGATTTAAAATAGGAGTCAAAAGATGTATTTTCGTAATAATCTTTTTGAATTGGGATTTTAAACTGAATCCACCGAGTAATGTATTCATCACCATTAGAGGCATTAACTTTAATATTATTACGAACATCTGTAACAAAAGGATGATTACCCACTTGCATGTCCTTGTTTATAGGAACTCGATATTCAAAATAACTATCAATAGTATTCATACTTTGATCTCGATTGATGTCTTCAGTATCTGGTTCAGTTGAATTTCCGCGATTAGTATCATTAAAATTGATGGGGGTATTTTTTTCAAAACCATTATAGTTTTTATAACGATCTAAAACTCCTCCCTTTGCTTGTAAAAAGTATTCATAATTATCCCCTGCAGGATCATTACTTGGACCATTAGTAAATATGGCTTTTTCCTCTTCGTCATTTAGTCCATCCAAACCTACATCTTGTAAAAGCCGATCTTCAGCAACAGAATTAAAGGCGTATACAAGAGACTGATTAGCAGGAACTTTACCCCAAGTAGTTTCATAAACTGGAGTTGTTTCTGAATTAGTAGGTAGTCCATTTTCAAATTGCTTTCTACCGTCTCTTAATATATCCTCAGAAATATTTCCTAAATGAAATACAAGTTCTCCTAAATCATCTGAAGAAGATTCATTCCCTGAAAATGTATCTAATAACCAGAATTCTATGAATTCAACATTCGATTGTTCGAAATTTGTAGCATTTATAGAACGTGTAATACCTGCCCAATTATTCTTTGGATCTACTTTAAATTGATTTTGATTTGCATTATTATATGGCCCTTTTTCGTTAGGATAATAAGCTAAGTCAAAAGTAAAAAGTGTTCCAATCATACCAGGAACTAAATCCCGCTCTGGAAATAACTCGTTAATCTGAATTCGTCTTGTTTCATTTAAAGAAATATCATTATTGTCTATTCCAGGGGGACGTCTAGAATAAAAAACAGGATCTATTGAATACCAAGCGAGTTTAGAACGTCCAAATCCACTTTCTAAACCTTCCGCTTTTGCACCTTTAACATCGTTAATTGGGACACTCGAAAGATTCCAAGCTGTATACCCTTTTACATCAATATTAGTTTGTGCACCTTCAAAATCATCAATATACACGTTCGTTTCACCATTTAATTTTGTGTTACGTGGATCATTGGCAGTCAAATTAGCAACTTCTCCACGAAAAGAGAGTTGAGAAATTACATTTGTATTAATGGTTGGAAGTTTATTAACCATCCGAGTTAAAAATGGTATTTCAGTTGAAAAATTTGTATTGAATCCAATCATGGTATTATTTACTGGCTCAGAACCATAATTTGCTTTTTGAGTTAAAGGATTTTCACTTAGGTTGATTAAAGTCCCCCCTATATTCATTTTATCACTTATACGATGGTTAATATTTACTCCTGAAAACCGTTTATTTTGCTGATTAAAAAAGGAATTGTTTTCTACAGAAATATCAATGGGGATATTAGATGCTTTTAATCCTTCATCAATAATTTTAACTCTTCCTATTTCATAATTTACAATATAATCCAAACCTTCCTGTAAAACTCTACCACCAGCCGTAACCCTTACAGAACCTCTCGGTACATTAAAAGCACCAATACTAATTCCATCTCCACCTTCAGACTTATATCGCCCCTTTATTTCAAATTTATTTTTTTCCGTAAACTCCAAAGCTGCTGCTTTAGTGAGAGAATACATCTCTTTAAAAACATATTTTTGTTGGTTTTTATTAAAACTATTATTCAAATTATAATTTTCTTTTTGTGAGTCTGGATCATCTAAAAGTTTGAATAAAAAATTCCCAAAAGGCTCTACTTTAGGAAAAATAATACGTCCATATTGGGGTTCAATAGTAATTCCTGGAATGAAATCAAAAAATCCATCTCCTTTTGGAATAATATCCTGGTAAGCATTTAAGCGATCTAAATAAAAGGTATTTAGCAATACTTGTTGATTTAGTTTTTCGGGCCAAATAGAAGGATCTATCGGGGTCATATAATTAATTGGAGAAGGATCCGTGTATAATATATTTAATCTAAAGTCTTTTTCTGATAATTGAAAAGCACCTGTACTGTAAATGTTTTTCATCATTAGATTCCAAACAGGCTGACGAACATCCGTAACACTACTTTTAAGCATTTTTACTACCAAGTTATTAGTCTGAATTACTTGATTTTGCTGTATTTGTTGAGAATTATCATTTTGAATTAATGAAGTCCCTGGTACATCCCCATTAGCAAATTCTCCTACTTGATAAACCTTACCCAGATAGGTGTATTGAAATGCTACTCCCAAAATCTCATCATTACTTAACCGCTGATTCAAGGAGATATATCCAAGTTGTGGATGAAAAGTAAACTCTTGTGATTTCAATTTACGTGCGCTTTCCAATACAGCATAGTCATAACCTTCATTAACCCGAACCGTTCCAAATCCTTTTTTAACAGTCGCAATATCACGAATAGCTTCTGTTAGTATGCCGCCATATCCAATCTGGTCAGGATCTAACAAATTGGCCTCATTGCTAGGAAGAAAACTAAGATTTTCCGAAGTAAAGAAAGTAGTTATTTGGTTATCCAAACGAGCTTTTTCAGGATGAGATTCACCTAAATCTTGAAGTGCAATAATATTTCTAACATTTTGTGTTTGATATCCTCTATTAGTCACCCAAACTTCTATACGTGTGATTTGTACCGGAGAATTGATGTAGGGATAAGTCTCCAAAAAGCTATCGTAATTATCTCTAAAATATTGACTTATAAAATAATGTCGGTCTTCTTCATAATCGAGAGCATACAAACTGAACTCTTGCAGTTTTCCTCCACCTTGTGTAGTTATATTTTGTGATTGAGAACGTTGTTCAGAGAAAACCCCAGAGATAGTTGTGTTTCCGAATTTCAAATCTGCTCTTACTCCAAAAAGGCTTTGAGCTCCTTGAATCAGATTACTATTGATAGGCATACTTATGTTTCCAATATCAATATTTTGTAAAATAGCATCTTCTGTAACTTTTCCTTTTAAATAATCTGCTACACGATTTCCAACCATTTCACTACTATTAGGCAGATTATTTATATTTTGTTTTAAACCTTCAATTTTTTGACGCGCTAGATTTATATTGTTCTTTACTGCCCCTACTTTTTCTTTGATCTCTGAAACTTTACTTTGGATTTCTGAAACTTTACTTTGGACTTCTGAAACTTTACTTTGGATCTGTTCTACTTTATTTTGAATATTTTTAATACTGGATCCTAGCTTTCCGGGGACCAAACTTGATACCTCTGAAAGTTTAGGGGGATTAAATTGAAGCTTTACTAAATTTTGGAAATCAAAGGTAGATTCGGTATCATAATTAGCTGTAATCTGAAGTCGTTCTCCAATTTTACCTAATAAACTCAAACTAATACGTTGGTCAAAATCAAAACCATTATTTCTATTATTTATAATTGAAGCATTGGGATTATCATTTTTCTGATATCGATAACCCAAATCAATCCCAATTGATCCTTGTGGTGAAATATCGATTGCATTACTTCCAAAAACAGATTGAAAAAATTTATTGTTTACATATAATTCGGGCAAAAGGTTTTTTTGGGTTTCTTCTATATTAGTTCCTCGACCGCTAAGAGCTTGTGTCTTTTCTTTAAAATATTTTTGCATTTGTTGTTTTAAAACAAAAGCTTCGTATTCTTTAACAGTTAGAACCAGCGGGGTATTTATTGGGTATCCATCTATTTCTTTAGAAAAAATATAAAGACCAGTTTTGATGTCATAGGTATACTTACTTTCAACACTACTAGCATCTGGAAGCGAAATAGAACCTAACTGAAATTTGTCTTGTGCAAATATAGGTGCACTAAGAATTAGCGTCCCAAAAAAGACTAGCCAAAAAATGTAGGCCGCTTTAAAAACTACATTTTTTTTTCTTTCAACCAAAGGGTTTTATAATTTATTCAAAGCTGCTTTTATAAGTTCTTCAACAGAACTGTTGGGAGCACTCTGAATTGCGTTATCAACTACTTTATCAGACTGCTTTCTTGAGTAACCAAGAACCTCTAAAGCTGATAACGCTTCTTCTTTGATTGTATTGTTTGTGAAAGGTTCAATTTCTTCACCGTCAAAAAGATTTAACATTTTATCTTTTAGCTCAATTAAAACCCTTTGGGCTGTTTTTAAACCAATCCCTTTTACTGACTTAATAGTATTCAGATCTTCCGTTACTATAGCGCGTTGTATTTGCTTAGGCTCTAATGAAGAAAGCATTGTTCTAGCAATACTGGCACCAATTCCAGAAACTGAAATCAAGAGACGAAAAACTGATCTTTCTTTGGGTGTATAAAAGCCAAAAAGAGTGTGAGCATCTTCCCTTATTTGCATATGGGTATATAATTTTATATTCTCTTCGTCTCCCAACTGTGAAAATGTATTTAAAGAAATGTGAAGTTCATATCCTACTCCATTGCAATCTATAACTACTGATGTAGGTGATTTTTCAATTAATCGCCCTTTTATTTGTGTAATCATAACTTTATTTATTTTTTGATTGGGCGTCAATAACTGCTACCGCAGACATATTTACAATTTCTTCAACTGAAGCTCCTAATTGGAGTACATGAACAGGTTCACTCAAACCCATTAAAATAGGGCCAATAGATTTTGCTTCGTTTAATTCCTTCATTAATTTGTAGGTTATGTTTGCCGCATCTAAATTTGGAAAAATCAATACATTGACCTTTTTATTACTTAAGGCGGAAAAAGGAAATCCTTTTTGAAGTAATTCTTTATTTAAAGCAAAATCAGATTGAATCGGTCCGTCAACTGTCAAATCAGGATTACTTCGGTGTAAAATTGAAACTGCCTGTGATACTTTTTTAGCTTGAGGAAAACGTGATGATCCAAAATTTGAAAAAGAAAGCATGGCTATAACTGGCTCAATACCAAATAATTTAGCTGTGTAACCTGCCATCTGTCCAATTTTAGCAAGTTCTTTTGCACTCGGTTCTACATTAATTGTAGTGTCTGACAAAAACAGAGGCCCTGATTTAGTTAACATTAAGTTAGTTGCTGCTACTCTTTTCACACCCTTTGCTTTAGAGATAGTTTCTAAAATAGGTTTGACTACAGATCTATAACTTCGAGAGTAACCTGAAATCATAGCGTCAGCATCTCCATTTTTAATCATCATTGCAGCATAGTAATTACGCTCCCACATTAACCTTTGTGTATCATATAGAGTGTACCCTTTTCTTTTTTGTTCTTTCCAAAAAAGTGAAGCATACAAATTGCGGTCTTCTGCATGGCGATCTTCCTTAGGGTCTATGATTTCAATTTCTTCATTAAAATCAATAGCTTCACAAAGAGATTCAATTGTTGCACGATTACCCATTAAAATAGGATATGCAATTCCTTCTTCAAATACAATTTGAGCTGCTTTTAAAACATCCATATGATCTGCTTCAGCAAAAATCAAACGCTTTGGAGCTGCTTTGGCACGATCATGCAATATGCGAATCATTTTTTGACTGTTTCCCAAACGATTTTCGAGAGTTTCTTTATAACGGCCCCAGTCTTCTATTGGTTCTTTAGCTACACCAGAATCCATTGCAGCTTTAGCTACAGCGGGTGGAACCGTTGTAATCAATCTCGGATCAAATGGTTTTGGTATGATATAATTTTTTCCGAAACTTAACCGAGTTTCATCATAAACCAGATTAACTTGTTCAGGTACAGATTCTTTTGCTAACTCAGCTAATGCTTTGACTGCAGCCATTTTCATGTCTTCATTGATGTTTGTAGCTCGAACATCAAGAGCTCCTCTAAAAATAAAAGGAAAACCTAGTACATTATTCACTTGATTGGGGGTATCAGATCTTCCTGTTGCCATAATAATATCATCACGAGTTTTACACGCTAAATCATACCCTATTTCAGGATCTGGATTTGCCATTGCAAAAACAATAGGATTATCTTCCATGTCCAAAAGCATTTGTGGCGAAACAATATCGGGTTTAGATAAACCTATAAACACATCTGCATCATGCATTGATTCCTCTAAGGTGTTAATATCTCTATTGGTTGCAAATTGCTTTTTTTCAGGACTCAAATTTTCACGGTCTTTACGAATAACCCCTTTACTATCAAGCATTATTATATTCTCAAGCTTTGCTCCAAATGCGTGATACAATTTAGTACAAGATATTGCGGCTGCACCCGCTCCAGAAACTACTATTTTAACAGCATCTATTTTTTTTTCAGCGAGCTCTAAGGCATTTATTAAAGCTGCGGCTGAAATAATTGCCGTACCGTGTTGATCATCGTGCATAACAGGAATATCAAGTTCTTCTTTTAAACGACGTTCAATTTCAAATGCTTCTGGCGACTTAATGTCTTCTAAATTAATTCCCCCAAAAGTAGGAGCAATAGCCTTGACAGCTTCAATAAATTTTTCAGGATCTTTAGCGTCGATTTCAATATCAAAAACATCAATATCTGCAAAAATCTTAAACAACAAACCTTTACCCTCCATCACAGGCTTTGATGCTTCAGGACCAATATCCCCTAAACCTAAAACAGCAGTTCCATTTGAGATTACTGCAACTAGATTTCCTTTATTGGTGTATTTATAAACATCATTTTTATTTTTATCTATTTCTAAACAAGGAATTGCAACTCCAGGAGAATAGGCTAAAGCTAAATCACGTTGAGACTCATATTTTTTTGTAGGTACTACTTCTGTTTTTCCAGGTCTTGGTTTAGCATGATATACTAATGCTTCTCTTCGTTGTCTTTCTTTGCTCATATTTGAGTTATTAAACTATTTAAAAAGATATTAAATTCGAAATACATAAATTAAAGTTAGGAAGTTTTTGTTCTGGTAGCAAATAAAGAAAAATTCATTTTGATGTTTTCTAAAAACAAGTCATTTTTTTTAATTCTTATTATTTTAATTCATCCCAGCAGATACAGTTTCTACTTTTGTTTGGATTTTATCTACAATGTAATCACCAACAGCTTGACCCTGATTAACTCCCTCTGTTATAGCCATCATGTAATGAATTCCTCCATATAGTCTTGAGATAGCTGCTTCTTCAGAGGCATGCATAAAAGACTTATATTTCCGCTCAGGTAAGCCGTATGCAATTTCTGATGTATCAGTAAAACTAAAATCAGAACCATATAAATCAGTCAAGATTATTGCAGCAGCTCTTGAAATTACAGAATGACCACTAGTATATTCAGGAAATGGTGGAGTCTGAAGAAGAGGAAGCCATTGCTGATCATAATACTGATTAATTAAGGTCTCTGGGCGAACTACAAGGGTATTCCATTTCTCGTCCCAACAGCTAATAAAACTATCAAATAGAGCAATCGAAACATTTGTATATGCATTAATAGTTTCTGAGAAAGAACTTTTTGCTTTACGGGTAGCAACAGCAGTTATTCCAATCCAATGTCCTCCTGGTGTTATCTTTTTTGTTGCAAACATTGAATGTCCTCGATGATGAGAAACATAAGGATTACAATCCCAAAATTTTGCGATTTCAATTTGATCTTCTTTCAAATTATTGGTCACCAGATAAACCTCTGATAATTGTTTTTGAAAAGGACTTCCTTCTGTTAGATCAAAATTTATAGGTGGTTTTGGAGGGAATTGATTTGATGAATCTAAAACCATTGTTCTGATTTTTCTCCAATGAGGTTCTATACCATCCATATAATCTGGAGGAGTAGGTTTCCAAAAACGATCATGTTCTTTTATTGTATATTTCGGGAAGGTTCGTGTTTGACTATACATGTCTTCTGATGCCCAAATCAAAATATCTTCAGCAACATTTAAACCATATTTTTCGGAAGCTTTTATAACACTTTTTGGGACATCTAGATCCTCTAACTTTTGCAAAAATTTAGTCAGATATTGATCCATTCTATCTTGTGAAAACACTAATTTTTTACCTACCTCATTGAAAGCAAACAAAGCTGCCAGATTGAAGTTAACTTGGTCATTTTCTGGACTCAGGATTGGTTTTAGGTCCTTTACCTGACCTGAAAGAGTGTGGTATTCTTGTGGGTATTTTTTGGCCATAATTTCATAAGCAGCAATAGTGGGATATAAGTAAACTCTTGTGGCTACTGGAGGTGAAAAAATGTCATATACAACTATGTCTGTTAGATTTTGAATAGCTTCTTGAAAAAACTCAGGATTTTTAAGTTTATTTTCATAATTATTTTTGTTTTCGAAGTTTGAACAACGGACAAAAATTAGAGTGCATAAAATACCTAGTAACTTAGTCTTATTCATATTATTAATTTTTTAGAATTAAATGAATTTGAATTTTTTAGCATTCCCTGTAATATAGATTTAGATTATATATATATGAAAAATTTCTGCTTTTAATAATAGTTAAACGGATTAATATAGATCCATTTAAAGGTTTTTTTTTAGTTAAGGTCCTTTTTAAAAACTAACAATCGATCTTGATTTTGAGCAACTATGATCAGTTCATCTCCATTTTTTAATTTAATTTTAACAATATCTTTTGCGTTTCCAGGAATATTAAATCCTGAATCATTCGCCTGAATTATAGAAAATTCTTGATTTTTTTGAGATTCTAATATTAGTCCTCTAAACCCATCATGATTTCCTTCAAAAGGATTACCTCCCATATCATTACCTGTAAGAAATAATTGGGTTTTGGAAAAATCATTTTCTTTAACAAAAATACAATTTAAAGGAGCTAATTGAGCTTCTTGAGGGAGAGGTATCGCTTTAAATTCATCATTCCCAAGGTTTTCAATAATCATCGACTTATCTTGATTTACTGAAAGAATTTTGGCTCCTTCAAAAGCTTTATCTTCTTTATAGTCATTAATAGTAGCATTTGAAAAGTCTTCATATGAATTGAATTTTTGTCTAAAAAAAGGACTTTGATCAATTAAATTTTTCCAAAACTGAATAGGGTAAGACTCCATTTCTCCATTTTTATTTTTTTGGTAGGTGAAAATAATAGGATCTATAGATCCATTGTCATCAATGTCTTTTGAAATTAAATTTAAAGGAGTTTCTTGACTTATATTATACATATTATTTGACCCAAAATTACCTATTAACAAATCAAAATCACCATCATTATCTTTATCGTAGATTTCTATACAGCGCCATAAGCCCTTGTTATTTTCAAGCTCTTTATTTATTATTTTATTAAATTCCCCTTTGTTGTTTTTAAAAATTTGAATTGAAGAATACTCACCCACAACTACTAAGTCATCGTCAAAATCGCCATCAATATCAACCCACTTTGCGTCTGAGACCATACCTAGAGAATTGAATTCAATATTATTTTGCAGATCTATAGGCGTTAAAACTCCTTTAATATTTTTAAGCAAATAACTTTTGTCAGCATTTGGAAATTGTTCAGGCACATTCCTTGCACCTACAAATAAATCGATATAACCATCTTTATCAAAATCACTAATTGTAACTACAGAACCGTTTGAAAATATAGGTAAATCGATCTCATTCAAAGTGAAATAACCCAAACCATCATTTATAAATAATCTATCCTGTAAGTTTGAATTTCCACCCTTAAATTGACCTCCTCCAGACACCATATAAAGATCCAAGTCTCCATCATTCTCTAAATCAAATAGAGCCATACTTTCAATCTCATATTGCAACATTTTTGCATTATCAAAAAGGATCTTTTTTTCAAATATACCAGATTCTGTTTGAAAAAATATAACAGGAGAATACCCAAAAGAACTTCCTACTAAAAAATCCTCTAATCCATCTCCATTTAAATCCCCAACCTCAAGGCTAGGACCATTTTCACTTAATTTTCTTGGAAGTAAACGCTGATATGCATAATCATTTACTTGTTGTTCCTCGTGTAAATGATCTATTCCATATTTCATAGATACTTCACTATATGTTTTTGATGCATCTTTTTTGTTCAAAGGAAATTTAAGACTTTGTAAATTTATTTTTTGAGCATCATTATAGTTTATTTCATGTCGTCTATTAACCATTAATCCCTTTATATTTGAGTATTTTCCATCTGGCCATAATATCTCAACATTAGATAATTTTTTTCCTTTTCCTAAACCAAAATGAGCCATTGCTTCGACACTAGACATGTATCCCTTTGAAATATATAACTCATGAAATTGAAAGGAGCCATCATCAAATCGAACAACTACTTTACTACCCAATCCTTTGGGATTATTACTGGGTCCTTTAAGTTTAATTTGAATAAAATCTGATGTTTTATGATCTGTCTTATTTTCAAAAACAAAAGCTAGATCATTAATATTGTTTACCACATAGTCCAAATCACCATCTAAATCTAAATCTGAATAAACTGCTCCGTTTGAAAATGAAGGGATTTTTAGGCCCCAAGATTCTGTCTGATCAATAAATGACATATCCCCATTGTTTTTATATGAATAATTAGAGATTTTTACAACAGGTATTGAGTCTAAAAGTCTAGTCTTACTGACAAAGCGCTGAACATCAAACCGATAATTTGCAAAATCCATATCTGTTATATCTCTTGGAAAACCGTTTGTAATCATAAGATCTTTAAGACCATCATTATCTAAATCAGCAAAAAGTGGAGACCAACTCCAATCAGTTTGATAAACACCGGCCAGTTTTCCAATCTCAGAAAAGGATTGAGAAGTTCCATTACCCATAAATAACATATTTCTTATGTGCTGATCTTCATAATTCCATCGATTGTTCAGGTTCTCTTGAATATATGAGCTTCCTGAAATCGTAGTTTTCTTTCGAGAATTAGTTTCACCAAGCATATCAAGGGTAATCAAGTCAGAATAGCCATCATTATTGAAATCTCCTACATCAGATCCCATTGAAAATTTGCTTTGATGAGATATATATTTGGTGATCATATTTTTATATGTTCCGTCTTGTTGATTAACATATAAAATATCATTTGTGAGATAATCATTAGTAACATAAATATCAGGCCAAGAATCATTATTAAAATCAAAAATAGATACACTTAAACCATAGCCTTCAATTAACACACCTGCCTCATCTGAAACATCAGTAAATGTTCCGTCTCCATTGTTTCGATATAATTGATCGTTACTTGTGGCTGTTCCATTTGTTATTTTTTTTCTATAATTATTTGGATTTATCTCAGATTGCTCATTATTCACAACATATAAATCTAGTAAACCATCTTTATTATAATCCAGAAATGAGGCTGCCATACTGTTAGCAGAGGAATTCAACCCATAGCTTTTAGCTTGTTCATCAAAAGTAGGAATCCCGTTTTCATTTAATCCCTGATTTATAAACAGCATGTTATTTCTTTTGTCATCTAACATAGCAGCACAAACGTAAATATCCATCCAGCCGTCCGAATTAACATCTGCTACCGCAACTCCTGTCGACCACATTTCTTTTGCAGCAGTTCTAGAGGTTGACGTAATATCTTTAAAAATTAAATCTGAACTGTTAATGTACAATCGATTTTCTACCTGGTTTCCTGTAAAATATAAATCAGGTAAATCATCATTATTAAAATCTGAAACCGCTACACCACCACCATTAAATATATATTCATTGGTGAGAATGTTAAACTCATTCGATTCTGTTATTTTATTATTAAAATCAATCTTAGTTTTAGAAACTGGGAGTTGAAAAAAAAGAGTATTCTCTTTTGTTGAACACCCTACAATAGCGATTGCTAGATAAGCATAAAGCACTTTTAATAAATTATTTTTTTTTATCATTTTCTTAAAATAAAAAAACCACATAAGAAGTAACTTATGTGGTTTTCCGTAAAATATAAGTTTATTATTAGAAGCCAGGATTTTGAACAATCACCCCACCACTTCCATCTATAGCAGATAGTGGAATTGGAAATAAATCATTTCTACTATTATACGATTGTCCTTTACCAAAAGTGGTAATAGTTTGTGACTCTCTAGTGATATAATTATTAATCACCGTTTCAGTAACACCCCATCTTCTTAGATCAAAAGAACGATGTCCTTCCATTCCAAGTTCAAGACGTCTTTCAGTTCTAACAGCAGTTCTCGCTGCAGCCTGTTGACCACTCCACGAAGTGTCATAAAGATTAATTTGATAGTTAGCTGCATCTGAACCATCAGTTGCTTTAACATAAGTACTGTTCTTAGCACGTTCACGGACTTTATTAACCCATCCTCTAGCTAGATCTTCATTACCACTTTCAACAGCTGCTTCTGCAGCCATCAATAAAACATCTGCATATCGCATTATATGATAATTGATTCCGGTTAGGTTTTCACCCCATCCACCTGAACCAACATTTCCAGGGTCATCAGCTCGTTGAACATTTTTCTTAGGAAGATAAGGTCCTGAAATATCATCAAAACTTGCGCGAACCCATCCTTTTCCTATATTAATTCCATGTCCATTATAATCTATACCTCTTCTACCAACAGTATAATCAACGCGAGGGTCTAGAGTACCGGAGTAAGGTGTAAAAGCATCTGCTGAAGGAATTCCATAATCACTATTTACGACTGCACGAGAAGAAATAGCAACTGGGAGTCCAGCTGAAGTTTGGTATGTATCTAATAAATCTTGTGAAGGCTGGTAAAATCCACAACAAGAACCAAAAGGACCACCACCTGGATGATTTAAAGCACCTGTAGCGTTACCTTGTTTAGATTGAGCATCATCTGCCATATATTGAATTGCAAAAATTGCTCCAGATCCATTTTCTCCAGTTGAAAGAAAATTACTGTTGAATTCAGTAGCTAAACTGAATTTACCACTATTGATGACACCTTGAAAATTACCAAGAGCATCACTCCATTTACTTTGAAATAACTGAGCTTTCCCAAGAAATGCTTGAGCAGCAGCAGCTAATGGTCTTCCGGCTTCATTATAACTCCCTCCTCTAGAGGCGGGTAAGTTGTCCTTAGCAAAAGTAAAATCAGCTTCAATTAGATCCCAAGAAATTGCAGTTGAGCCTGAATTTGGTTGATTAAATTTTTGTTCATCATAGTTCTCTTGAGATATGAATGGAGCATTACCATAAATCTTTTTCAATTCAAAATTGAAATGACCTCTCAAAAAATAAGCTTGCGCCAACTCTACAACAAAATCTGAAGGTGACTTACTATTGTTAATTAATGAAATAACTGCATTGGCTCTGTTTACACCTGCGTATAAAACTTCCCAACGGGCTAAAAAATAGCCATTCCCAGTTTGCCAATTGTATACTTCTAATTCAAATAAATCAGCTTGATCACCATCGGTACTCCCTTTATGAGCGTCATCTGAAATTACATCCATAACCCAATTGTCAGCACTACGTCCCCAGCCGTTTCCAGCTCCACCATTCCTAACTCCATCAAGAACAGAATAAGCTCCTGTTAAAAGAAGATCGACACCTGTCGCATTTTGAAGTGCGGTATCATCTAAGGATCCAACCGGATCAATGTTTGTAAAATCTTCTGAACAACTAACTGTAAAGGCTAGTATTGCAAAAGTGAATAATATTAATAATTTTTTCATTGTTTTGGTTTGTTTAATTTATTGTTTTAAAAATTTATACTTAATCCTATTGATGTAATTTTTGGCAAAGGATATCTACCTTCATCAACACCAATAGTCAAAGCGCTAGATTCATTTCCTTCTGGATCTAAACCATCATAATCTGTGATTGTGAAAAGATTCGTGGCAGAGAGATAAAGTCTCACACTATTAATTCCAACTGTTGGAAATTGATCTTTACCAAAAGTATATCCAACTTGGAGGGATTTCAGTCTTGTGAATGACCCATCTTCTACAAAATATGAATTTGGTTGTGTTTCTGAGTTTTGTAAACTCTCACTAAGTGATGGTAATTCTGCACCTGTATTTCCAGGAGTCCATGAATCCAATACTCGTACGCTTCTATTTCCATTAAAGAAAGTCGGGAAGTCTGAAAATATTTTGGAATAATTATAGATTTCATTTCCTTGAGAACCGTTAAAGAAAGCAGATAAGTCAAAATTCTTATAAGCTAAATTAATGTTTAATCCAAAGGTATAATCAGGATGTGGTGATCCAATAAATGTTCTATCAGAGTCAGTTATTGAGCCATCACCGTCAATATCTGCATAAGTGAATCTTCCTGATCCATCAAATCCAGTGACTTCTCTACCATAAAAATATGATAAAGGTTGTCCAACTTCAACACGTGTAACCGCTCCTCCTCTAAAACTTGAATTTCCAGTTTGAGGAGTGTCATTTATAAGAGATGTTACCTCATTTTTATATGAGGAAATATTTAATCCTACATTATAGCTAAATCCGGATGCTGTTTCATCACCATAAGCAAGTGTAAAATCAACTCCCGTATTTTTAATATCACCAAAGTTTACATATGGTGCTGCTGCATCAATAGCAGTAGTTCCAATTAATGAATTATCCTGAACAATTAAATCATTTGTTGTAATTGAATATAGTTCAATCGTTCCAGTAAAATTATTAAATAATCTGAAATCTAATCCTAAATTTTGACTGACTGAAGTCTCCCAAGTTAAATTAGAATTCCCAACGCTTTGTAGTACAGCTCCTGTTCTGAATGAACCTCTAGCTCCAGTAAAAGAATAATAACCTGTATTCTCGTTTAAAGATGAGATATTCGTATTTGGATTTGCTGCTGGTAATTCTTGATTTCCGAGCTCTCCGTAAGATAAACGAACCTTAAGGTTTTGAACTACAGAGTTTTTAGTAAAGAAATCCTCTTTATCAATTACCCATCCAATGGATGCCGATGGGAATATATTATCTTGATTATCTAATGAAAATCGTGAAGTTCTATCATTACGGACCGTCGCTGTTAATAAGTATTTATCCTTGTAATTATAAGAAGCGGAAGCAAAAACAGATGCTAAAG
>CAJWAE010000021.1 GCA_913020075.1 uncultured Flavobacteriaceae bacterium | reverse complement strand
ATTCTCAAATTACTTAATACTGATGGAAAAATAATTTTGACAACCCCTAATCGCACTTTATCACCTCCAGAGATTGTATGGGATACTGAATCACCTCCAATTCATCACTGGTGGTTTAGTGAAAATTCGATGAAATGGATTGCTAATAATTTTAAATTAAGTTTGAACTTCATCTCTTTTAAAAACTATTACATCAATAAACCTGAAGAGTATAAGACTAAAAAGATTAGAAAAAAAGTATTCCGTGATCCAATAATTAATGAAAATGGGAAAATATATAGTCATCGAATCCCACGAAAAAAAGGAAAACTTGAAATGCGGTTAAAACCTGTTTTGTATAAATTTAGTTTTTTGATAAGACTATTTTTAAGATTTAAGACTTATATTAAACCATCAACAATAATATGTGGTAAACGTGGTAAAATTTTGTGTGCTGTATTTCAAAAAACAAATACCTCAAGCCTGTAAAATTAGTAAGTAAGAAATGGACCGGAATAACATATGGTTGGAGAGTTAATTAATCCATTATATTTCAAAATCATATTATTTCCTTTCAGATTTAATTAAAAATGTAATAACCTCGTACTTGAAACACTTTATTAGTTTAACACTAACTCAGTTCGAGGTTGATACTCTTTATTTTAAACTTTAAATAATTGTTCAGTATAAATTAGATACACCAAACCCCTTAGAGTTTTCAAACTCTCTATAAACTTGAATCTTACACTTCTTCTGACCAGTTCATTGTTCCCCATATCAGATTTATAATAAAACCATTTTTGTAACTACCGGTGAAACCTCATCTGTTATTTACAGATTACTAACCGATGTCTTTCCCACTAACTAACTTTCGTCCCTCATGGGTGAACTCCTCTTTACCCTATGTTGGAGAGAAGGTTACACTTATAAGTATAGAAAGTTTTAGAAAACGATAAAAAATGATTGAAAATAGTGTAGAATTAACTTCTGTTAGATTTAACAGAGGTTGTTAGTACCCCAGTAAACAACTTAGTACCCAAAAGGGACTAAAACAGTACCTCAAGGTACTATAGATTTCTACAATCAACTGTAAATCAATATTATAATATTAGGTCTTGGTACTGTAGGTACCACATAAAAACTCCCTAATAATTTAAAAAACAAATAGTTAGGGATTTTTTTATGTTAAGTACTAAATGTATACCTACACGGTATTAAATTTTAAAAGAAGGCGATAAGCAATTAATTATTTAGAGTTAAAAGTATTCTAATATTTATTCATTTTCAATCTGAGGCTTATCTAAAGTTTCTGTTTGGATGTTTATTTTAGAGTCTGGTGATATTCTTAATATATCCTTTTCTATTTTTTTGAATTCTTTTGAACTTTGATTATAATGATTTATGGAAGTCTCCAATGTTTTACCAAGTTTTGAATGGTATGTATGATAAGCATTCATATGATTTGATAATTGATCAAGATTTTTTAGAATTATTTTAATATTATCTTCAATTTGCATATTGCGAAGTCCTTTCATAGAAATCTGTAGAACAGGAAATAGAGTCATTGGTGAGACAATTGAAACTTTTTTAGACTGAGCATAATTAACCAAATCTTGTTGATTTATTTTTAATGATCCTACTCGACTGTTCAATAGATCTTGATACAATCCATCAGCAGGAATAAACATAAATGCATAGTCCACAGTACCTTCATTTGGTCTAATATACTTAGCTGTCTCATCAATTCTGTTTTTTATGTCAGATTTGAATTTTTTTTCAAGGCTATCTAATTCTTCTTTATCTGACGACTCTATCATTTTATTATAATTCTCAAGAGAAAATTTTGCATCAATAGGAATTATAAATTCATTAACTCTTATAATTGCATCAACAGCTTCACTATTTTCGAATGAATATTGCATTTGAAAAAGCTCAGGAGGGAGAACATTAGTCAAAAGATTTTCTAATTGAGTTTCTCCAAAAATTCCTCTTTGTTTTTGATTTCCCAGAATTTTCTCCAAGCTACTTAGCTGATTTGTGAAACCTAAAACCTGTTCATTTGTCCCTTTTATTTTTTCAAGCTCAGAAGTAACATCCTTCATAACTTGATCAGATTGCTTAAATCTATTAGACATATTAGCCGAAGATGATTTAGTAAAATCATTCATTTGCTTATTAATTTCATTTAATCTAGACTCAATATCAATTCTACTATCTTTTGAATTCTTGTCAATTTCTTTTCTAACTTCTTGAATTTGATTAGTTAATGATTCCGAAAAATGAATTAAATCACCTGTTTTATTGGTGTTTGAGTTATTTTTTGAGCTATATAATAAATAGGCTAAAGCCAAAATTAAAAAAATTAAAAAGGCAACAATTATCTCCATAACAATAATTTTAAAAAAAATATCTTATAAAAATAGAAAAACTCAATAGAAGTTTAGAGCTAATCTATTATAATATTTTGGGTGAATTGAGCTATGCCATTCTTATCTAGAATTTTTAACTTAAGAAGTCTATTTTTCCAATCTAAAGTAAACATTCCGAAATTTAGCATTGTCATTAGAGGGCTAATTCTAAATGAATTTGCCTCATCTTTCAAGCTATTATATGAATGAGTCAGACCACTTGAAGTGACATCATACAAACAATAACCTGATTCTAAAGATATAGCAGAAACCTCAGCGATATGGCGATCACCACTCAAATAAAGAGGTGTTTTGATTTTATATTGTGAAAGTAAATCAAAAAATCGCTTTTGAGCCAAAGGGAAATTAGACCATTTTTCGTAAGGATGCTCAGAAGAAATTAGCTGTATTCCTCCTGCAAACAAATTAACTACTGCATCATTATTTTTTAATTCATTTTCCAACCAATCCCATTGAGATTTACCCAATAAAAGCCCTTTATTTTTTTTATAACGTTGCCTTGGACTGGGGTCACTTTCGTAGTCTTCTTTAAAATAGCGAACATCAAGAAGATATAAACAAATTTTTTGCGACCCTAAACCAAAGCAATAACTTTGATAAGCACCTTCTCTTTTTTGTGCAGGATGATCTTTGGGAAGATTAAGAAAATCAAAAAGTAATTTTCGACTTTCTTTTTTTTTTGAAAAACTACTACCTGCATCATTATCTCCAAAGTCATGATCATCCCAAATACCAAAAACTTTAGTATTTTTAATTAACTTTTTGTAGGCGGAAAGGCTTTTTTGAATTAGGTATTTTTCAGCCAAATCATCCATGCTTTTATCATCAGTATAAACAATATCTCCCAACCAAACCCAGGCTTCTGGATTTTTATCAGCAATTTCATCCCAGATTTCTGGATTTAAATCGGTACGATTACAAGATCCGAATGCAAGTGAGTTAATAGGAGTTTTTATGGAAACATCTTGAGCAAAAATTAAAACAGGTAGACTTAAAAAAATTAATACTAATAAATTAACACCTAGTTTTCTTTTTACCACTTTTTTTGATTTAATGTGTTTTGATTTCTCACTTTATTAAAAACGTATTACTAGTTTACAAAAAGTTATTTTAGTATAAAAATTTTTACAATTCTTTATTTACCTTTTTTATCTTTGAAATTATTATAACATAAATTCATGCCAATATTTTATAAAAACACGCTTTTAGTTATTTTTATGTTATTAAGTCAAGTCCTTTTTTCTCAGGACACTTATACTCCTCAAAAAATAAATAAAGAGCAAATTATTATAGACGGTGTGATAAGCTCAGGTGAATGGGATAGGGCCACGCCTATTGATATTAATATTGAAGTAAAACCGGGAAATAACTTAGAGGCCAACCTTAAAACAACTGGTTATATAACTTATACAGACACACATTTACTTTTGGCTTTTCATGCTTTCGATGATCCTAATAATATCCGTGCCTCTGTTCGCTCTCGTGATGATTTTGGTCTTATTAATGATGATTTTGTAACACTAAGGCTAGACACTTATGCCGATGGGAGAAATAACTATTTGCTACTTTCTAATGCATTTGGAAGTCAATTAGATGCTAGAGCTATTAATGCTTTGACTGATGAAGATCGATATGATAGTAGTTTTAATATGGATTTTCAGTCTATTGGAAGTATTGTTGAGGACGGATATCAGGTTGAATTCAAAATTCCATTTTCCTCTATTCCTTTTCCTAATGGAAAGAATCAATTATGGCATTTTAATTTATTTAGAAAATATTATCAAAATGGTAATGAAATTGAGGTTAGAAGCCAATCATTTGATAGAGATAATCCTTGTGAAGTATGTCAAACAACTGATCGTTTAGTTTTAAAAGATATTGTAATTGAAAAAAGAACTGAATTACTTCCTTATGTTGCTGGTAGTCTTTCTGGCAAAAGACCTTCTAAACAAGGAAAAATTAATTATGAAAAATTTATCCCAAATGCTGGTTTAGGCATTAACCTAGACTTAAATAAAAATAGTATTTTAGAAATAACTTTAAATCCTGATTTTTCTCAGGTTGAAGCTGATGTTTCTCAAATTGACATTAACTCTTCTTATGCATTAGAATATCCTGAAAGACGTCCTTTTTTTAATAGGGGTACTGACATCGTTAAATTTACAGATGGTGCCTTTTATTCAAGGTCCATTAATAAACCTTTGATTTCTACAAAGCTTTTAAGTCAAGGGAAAAAATCAAGAATCTATTTTTTAACCGCTGTAGATCAAAATTCTCCATATCAAATTGCAGGTGAAGATCAGTCCTATTTTGGTGAAGGTGAACAGTCCTATGTCAATGTTTTTAGATACCAACGTTTGATTAATAAAAATTCACGTCTAGGTATAGTCACTACCAATCGGTTTTATGCAAACGGTGGATACGGTAACCTAATAGGAACTGATGGTTGGTTCTTGATTAATAAAAACTGGCGATTAACATATGAACTTTTGATCAATTTCAATAAAGAGCCTTCAGCTGATTGGATCGATAGTGAAGATAATATTCTAGGAAGAAGTATTCGGCTCAATGAAGAGCGTTTTAATGGAAGTGCAATGTACATTCAGCTCTATCGTAATACAGAACATTGGAAATCCTATTTGTATTTTCGAAATATTTCTCCTGAATATCAGGCCAATGTGGGCTTTGTAGTAAAAAATAATCGCCGTTGGGGAACATTTTTCCATGAATATCAAAATTTTGTAAACAAAAAAGGACTTCAATTTTTTAGCATAGGAACCAAAGCGGATATTAATTACACCTTTCAAAATAATCTAAAGGCTATAAGTATAGACGGGATTTTTAGTATTCAAACCTTTCTTAATACCAAAATAAATTATGCTTTTGATTGGGATGTTTTCAAAAACTACCTTGGAAGAGATTATAAAAATGTTGGTAAAAGCGAGCTCAATATCCAAAGTAGCCCCTCTGAATCATTTTCTCTCAAAATTAGATCTACCTTTGGTAAAGATCTTGCCTACAATGAGGATGTTCCTGATGTAGGAAGAGAGTTTACGTTATATATAATGCCTAGTTTTCAATTGGGAGATAAACTTAATCTTTCTCCATCACTGAGGTATGCAAGATTAAAAAATATAATAACTGATGAAGATTATTTTAATGGAGCGATTTCACGATTTTCTGTACGTTACCAGTTTAATAATTTTTTAAATGTTCGATTAATTTCTGAATATAATGCGTTTTCAGAGCGCTTTTTTATTCAACCTCTGTTGCAATGGAATCCAAATCCCTCTACAGTATTTTACATAGGAGGAAATCAAAACTCTATAGATGATTTTAATGATGAATTTTATTCACCCTTTCGAGTTGATCAAACTCAATTTTTCTTGAAGTTTCAATATTTAATAGGACTATAACTCTATTATTCTGAAGTTTCAGGGATTAACAAGGATGGCACATTTAATTTCTTAAACATGGCTTCAAAGGCTTTAAAATCGTCATTAATAATAGTGCTAAGTTCTGTTTGATGAAGGTTCCAGACTTCAGTCAAATCCTGAAATCTATCTTTTGCCCCCTGAGTCAATTTAGGATCCTCAGAATCTACATATTGTTTTAGATTCATCCATTCAGCATTCAACTTGTTGTTAAAATTAATCACATCTTGAAATGTTTTTTGGGCTGGTTGAATCAAATTGGATTCCCAAGACGTTAATTTTTTTTCAATTACACTTGCCTTTTCTAAAAGAACTTTGAAAGCTATTTTACTTTTTAATATTTTAGAATAGTGTTTTAATTGAGATTGAATACTTCGCATATTAGAAACTGCCGTATGAATATCATAAAGTGCTAAATCAATTTTCACCAAAAGTTGTTGTTGTTCATCAAAATCTGCAGCTGAGCCTCCGATATTGGGGTTAGGTAAAATTGTAATGGTTGTTTCTGTTATATCTGATCCATAGGTTAAACGAGCTGTGTATATTCCAGGCCCTACAGTACTCCCTGCGTAATTTCCATAGACAAAAACCTCGTCAATTCCTATTACAGGAGAACGCTTAAAATCCCAATGAGTCCTATTGAATCCAACTTTATCAGGCAAAACTAATTTTGGAGAAGGTCCTCCAGGCCATTTTTTAACGCTTATAGACTTTTTAGAATTCATTTTACGGATTACCTTATCTCCTTGTAAAATTTCTAAAATAACAGCAAGTGAGTCTATTTTTTTAGGAAGATAATAATCCAATATTACACCACTTAATGGGTTAGTTCCCTGATTACTTGCCTTGGGCGTTTTTCCTGAAAACAATCTATAGGTATCTTTGGGAGTTACTAAATGTAATCCTTCAACTTTTTTTTGTTCTTGTAATAGACTTAAATCATCTAAAATCCAAAAAGACCTTCCAGCTGTGGCTGCAATTAGATCATTATCTTGAATATATAAATCATTTATGGGTACAACAGGTAAATTATTTTGAAAAAGTCGCCATCTTTCTCCGTCATTGTCAGAAATATAAAACCCAGTTTCAGTTCCTGCATATAATAGTCCTGGTACTTTTGGATCTTCTCTTACTACTCGTGCAAAATTATGTTCTCCTGTAATTCCTTCTGTAATCAATTTCCAATGAACTCCGTAATCCTCAGTTTTATATATAAAGGATTTTAAATCCATAAACTTATATCGCATCACTACTATATAGGCTTTAGCTGGATTGTGTTGAGAAGCTTCAATACTATTAACAATTCCTTCTTCCAGCTTTTTAGGTGTGACATTATCCCATGTATTACCTCCATCACGAGTGATATGTACCAAACCGTCATCACTTCCTGCCCAAAGCACTTTGTCATCAAAACCTGAGGTGGCTAGACTCGTTAATGTGTTATAATTTTCACCTCCAGCTGCTTCATTTGTGAAAGGTACTCCACCGGCAACTTGCTGTGCTTTATTATTTCTTGTTAAATCAGGACTAATAACTTCCCAATCAATTCCTGAGTTTTTAGTCTTAAAAACAACGTTTCCAGCATGATAAATGATATTTGAGTCAGAAGGAGCACTAATTATAGGGGCATTCCAGTTAAATCTATATTTAAAATTTATGGGAGCATTTCCTAATGCCAGTTCAGGATACTCTTTTATTGCCTTTGATGACTCATTGGAACGTTGCCATCGTTCAATAATACCTTGATAACAACCTCCATAAACTTGATCTGGATTTTCAGGATCAAAGGCTAAAAAAGCACTTTCACATCCGGATACTGAATACCAATCTTTCCAATCTATACCACGATCATTATCACGACTTTTAATCCCAATTGCTGAATTATCTTGTTGACCTCCATATACATGATATGGAACTTGCTTATCCGCAATAACTCTGTAAAATTGTGCAGTTGGTTGATTTTTTTGTGTACTCCAACTCTTTCCTCCATTGGAAGAAATATTTGCTCCACCATCATTGGAGTTAATCATAATTTGATTGTTTTTGGGATTAATCCATAGATGGTGATTGTCTCCATGAGGAGTTGACATAGGTTTAAAAGTCTTTCCTTTGTCTATAGATTTTAATGCGGGTGCATTAAGAACATAAACAATATTTTCATTTTGGGGATCTGCAAAAACTTCCATATAATACCATGAACGAGCCACGGTAATTCGATCTTTATTGACCAACTTCCATGAATTACCCGCATCATCTGAGCGATAAACTCCCGATTCATCAATATTAGCCTCCAAGTTTATGTAAACAATATCTGAATTTGCCCGCGAAACTGAAATTCCAGCTTTACCAATTACTTTAGGTAAACCTTTTTCTAGCCTAGTCCAATTATCACCTCCATCAGTAGATTTATATATCCCAGAACCTGGGCCTCCTGAACGTATTTGCCAAGGTGAACGTAAGTGATCCCACATCGTAGCATATAAAATTCTTGGATTATTTAGATCCATACTCAGTGAAGCTGCACCTACCGTTTCATTTACATAAAGGACTTTTTTCCATGTTTCGCCACCATCTAGCGTTCTATAAATTCCTCGTTCACTGTTAGGTCCATATTGTGCTCCTTGAACTGCTACATAAATAACATCCGGCTGGGTAGGATGAATTTGAATATTAGCAATATGTCTGGAATGATCTAGTCCTAAATGTTTCCATGTTGACCCAGCATCTTCTGATTTATAAACGCCATCACCCATTGAAGTCATGACACCTCTTGCTGCATGTTCTCCCATTCCTACAACCACTATGTTAGGATCACTTTCTGAAACTGCTATAGCCCCTACAGTTCCTGTTTCAAAATGACCGTCTGAAATATTTTTCCAGTTTATTCCATCATCCAGTGTTTTCCATACACCACCTCCAGTTGTACCCATATAAAATGTAGAAGGAGCACTAATTACACCCGCTGAAGCAACACTCCTTCCTCCTCTAAAAGGTCCTATATTTCGCCAATTTAATTCGTTATAAATAAGAGAAGCCTGTGTTTCTTTTATTGCTTTTTTTTTCTTTTTCTGACTATATAAAATTGATGTGCTCAAAATGAAAATAGCCAATATGTTTATATAAAATTTCATAAAGTTTTAACTTAAAAAATATTTTAAATAATGAATTTACTAAAATTAAATTAAAGTAGATATTAGTTAATAATTAAGGTTTTAAATGTAATTGGAACAATCTAGGAAATCCATTTCCTTCACTTTCTGATGTAATCCAAAACTCATTAGCATTAATGATTTTAACAGCCTCAATTTGAGCACTTTCTACACGAATATTGAATCTCTTCAAATCAATTTTTTTTAGACCATTTGCTATGAAATTTTTAGCTGTATAAAAAAATTGTTCCCCTCTGTAATTATAGCCTGTGAGTGCAAGCAGATCTTCTTCTTCACTATAATCTGCTGCAGTAATCAAAGATTCTGTATCCAATAATGCTTGAGGGATCAAACTATAATCACCCTGTGTTTTAGGGAAAACATAAATTTGAGACTGGAGTGTTTTTCTGTTTTTAGAAAATAACATTAAATTCTCCCCGACTACAGCCAGACCTTCAGCATCAAATTCATTTCTAGGATCTCTTGAGAAAGTGGTTTGCGCTTCATATTTAATTTTTATTTTTCCTTTGCTGTTAAACTCTCTATCGATTATGTAAATTATTAAATTCTCTCGCGTACCAAAATTATTTCCTGTATCTGCAATATAATAGTGAGTGGAATCTGCTGCAATATCTTCCCAGTCTTTGTTTTTTAACTTGTCTAGTTTAACCTCTTTAATTAATTTACCTTTAGGGGTAAAAAAATAAATAATAGGCTTATCTCCTGAATCATTATGAGTAATCAAATAGTCCTCATAAATTTCAAGTCCTGAAGTTTCTTCTAGTACTTTTGGTAAATTAATTGTTTTAAAAGATAGCTGCTGTGAAAAAGAAAATGAAAAAACTAAGAGAAAAAGTATAGTATAACGCATAATTAAAGTTAATAATATTAAAAATACTTATTGTTCAATGAACTTCAGCTGAGTCTAATCAAATTTAATCAATCCAAGGATCATATATAAAGTTACAAAGCAAACAAAAATTATTATATTAGTTTTGCTCTGACATGATTTTTTAATAACAAACACTTTCGGTGATAAAAAACTATTATTTAAAATTTATTATTTTGCTTTTAAGCTTTTTTTCATGTGAAAGAGAGCTTTCCAAAAAAAAATACTTAGCATTAGGTGATAACTATACTATTGGGGAAAATATTTCTGAAAATAATCGATGGCCCATTCAATTAGCTGAGGTGTTAAATAAAAATAACATTAGTATTGGTAAACCAAAGATAATAGCAAAGACCGGATGGACTACTGATGAACTAAAGTCTGGTATCGATGTTACAATTCTTGATTATCCTTACGACTTTGTTTCTCTGTTGATTGGAGTAAATAATCAATTTAAACAAAAAAGTCTTTTAGAATTTAAAGAGGAATTCCAGAATTTATTAAATCAAGCAGTAAGTTTTAGTGGGAATAAAAAAGAGCATGTTTTTGTTGTCTCTATTCCTGATTGGGGAGTAATGCCCTTTGCAGAGGGAAGAGATCGAGAACAAGTTAGAACTGAAATCGATAATTTTAATCAAATTATTTATGAAATTTGTGCTAATGAAAGAATTGCCTTTATAGATATTACCTCTATTTCAAGGGATATTAGCAAGCACCCTGAATGGATTGCGAGTGATGGCTTTCATCCAAGTGGAGCTCAATACACTGAGTGGGTAAATGAAATTCTTCCTTTTTTTTTAAATATTGAAAATGAATAGTTTAGATGAGGCTAAATTTTTAGACCAAAACGATCCTCTATCTAGATATAGAAATCGATTTTTTCATCCTGAAAATGAAATTTATTTTGACGGAAATTCATTGGGGAAAATGCCTATCGCTGCACAATATCAATTACATAAAACTATTGATGAGCAATGGGGTAAAGGTCTAATTGGAAGTTGGAATAACCATTGGATTGATCTTCCTTCTAGAATTGCTGAAAAGTATAGTCAATTATTAGGAGCTAAAAAAGATGAAATTATTATTGGTGAGTCTACTTCAGTTAGACTTTATCAAAGCATTCATGCTTTACTTGAGAGTAATCTTTATCCTAAGCAACTTGTAACAGATACACTTAATTTCCCATCAGATTTATACATATTGGATGGTTTAACAAGGATTTTTAAAATTCCTAAAATTTTAAAACTCGATTACTCACAAGAAATTGAAGCTAATGTTAAAAAACTCAAAAGCTCCATAAAAGAGAGCCCAGGAATCATTTGCTTGAGTTTAGTGAGCTATAAGAGCTCCTATTTATATCCCATGAAAGAGTTAAACGAATGGGCTAATAATCATCGAAGTATCATCGTTTGGGATTTAAGCCACGCTGTGGGAGCTGTGCCTATTGATTTTAAAGCTTCTGCTACCCTAATTGCTACAGGATGTACTTATAAGTATATGAATGGAGGGCCAGGGGCACCTGCGTTTTTGTTTATTGAAAAAAAATTACAAACTCAAATCCATAATCCAATTCAAGGCTGGTTTGGACATCAAAATCCATTTAACTTTAGCGATAAGTATATAGCTGCTAATGATATTAATAAATTTGCTTCCGGAACACCGTCTGTACTTTCTATGCAGGCTATGGAGGCTGGAATTGATATAATTCTTGAAGCTGGAATAAAAAAAATTAGAGAGAAAAGTATTTTACAATCTGAAAATTTAATTGATTTAGTTAAAAAATATTTAGTCCCAAACGGTTTTCATTTAGAAAGCCCCAGAAATTCTCTATATAGAGGATCACACATCACACTTTCTCATAAATCTTCTTGGCAAATTTGTCAGACACTAATTTCAGGAAACGGGAATGAACCTAGAATTATTCCTGATTTTAGACCACCTAATTTTATTCGCTTTGGTATTACGCCTTTGTATACAAAACACGATGAGATATATCAATTGGTAAAACGTCTTGAAGCAATTGTAAAAACGAAATCTTTTTTAAGTTTCACTTTAGAAAAACCCAAAGTAACATAAGTGTTATTCAATAAAAGTAGTGGATTCTATTTTTTCAGCTTGTTCTCTTTCATTAAGTCTAATCCTAAATACCAATTCCTGTGTTTTTAAGTTAAGTTGAGACAAGCCTTTGTCAGTAGGAGCTTCATATGCACATCCTATATCAAAAACTCCACGTGATATTATCGCCAAGAAAAGCCCACACAATAATTTTTTTTAGCTAACCATTGTAGTTAAATCACAAGTAATTAGAATTCCTTTTACATTTCGAAACATTAATGATGGTTTTAAAAGAAAATCATTATTAATATTAATCCCTCCTGAAAAATAATTGTGAATCCTTTATTTAGCAGTGATTACTATATTATTGTAATCTCTTTTACTATTAAATAATCTAGGAAATGAAAAAGAAAGCCAATAATTAGGTGCACATAGGTAAACCCCCTAATCCGATATTGGAGTTAAATTTACTTAACGCACTTTTAGTCGAATCAATGAAAGGGTAATAGGTGTTATGGGCTGAAGGATTTGCCTTATAAAAATTAGCTCTTCCTTTTAATCCTAAAAAGTTGACTATTATCACTAATGTTTAATTTATATAAAAAATCAACATAGGCAAAAGTTTAATGTTCGATAAACACTTTGTCAGAAACCACAGAAATTCCTAGACCAACGTTATTTTTTCTTGCTTAAGAAAAATAAAAAGCCAATGTACTTGGTGCATCAACTAAAGAATTCCATTGTTGTGTAGAAGTTAATGATAAAAGATTAATCGCCTCTGCTCCGCCATAATCTGGATTAATAACATTCATGTTATAACGATAAAGTAGATAATACTATTCTTATTGGGCCAAAGCAATTAGAGGAAAAATAAGATAATCAGTTTTTTTAAACAATGTGCTCTTATAAAATCTAGCTTTATGGTTAAGAAAAAGAAGATTAATTTATTCAAAAAAAATAGTTTTAAGGTAATTCTAAATCAGTTTGTCTTCGTTAACTTAATTTTTTAACAGTGAGCATTACATAGTTAACCATTTTAAATAAATTAAGGGTATTTTTTGATGAATTATTATCATGTTTAGATTTAAAATATTAATATAGTTATTGATAATTATAAAAGATTTTAAAAATTGAGTTTGTACATTAAATCTGAAAAAACCAATCAAATCGCAAAGAAGACACGGAACTATCGAAATCTTCATAAGTGGGTAGCGATTCCTTTATTAATTTTTTTATTTAATACTGGAGTAACTGGACTATTATTAGGCTGGAAAAAAGAAGCTCAACTCTTGCCTGAACTCCAAAAAGGGATTACGAGTCAACCTAAAGAATGGATTTCACTTAAAGAAATTGACTCTATATCAAAAGAATACTGGGCTCAGCAAAACAAAAAAAATGTTTTTATTTCTAGAATAGATATACGTCCTGAAATGGGAATTGCAAAAATTCTTTACAAGAATAATTTCATGGAACTTCAAATAGATTGTAAAACTGGTAAAATTCTTTCTACTAGTAAAAGAAACTCAGATTTCATAGAGAAATTACATGATGGATCTATCATTGATTATCTTTTTAAAAACGATAAAAAAGCCTTTAAATTAGGTTATACTACCTTGCTTTCAATAGGCCTTATTACCCTTTCCATAAGTGGATTTTTTCTATGGTGGAATCCTATTAGAATGCGAAAAAAAAATCGTGAAAAGAAGGATTAACCTATTCGTTAAATGAAATTTTCACAACCTAGTATGGATTTATATAAAGTGATTTTGAAACTCTTATTTCACTTCTTTTACAGTTGCCCTGATGACGATTAAAAGATCAGATTTCTTATTGGGTGATTTCATATTCTTGCTCCCAATTAGGATTATCTAATTTATTTATGACATATTTTACAGTGATTTCATCTCCCATTTTAATGTCTTTTAAAGCTACTATACGAATGTGTTTTAATTTTCCTCTATTTGGATCTTCTTCTGCAAAAACAGCCTTACAGTTTGGCATTTCATGATGATTAATAAAGGCGCCTAATGGAAGACGAATATAGCCATCTGGGAAACGCTCGTCAAACACATGTGTGATCCCTAAATCTACTCCTTCATTTAAATCTTTAGTCACAAAAAGTCCTAATCCTTCGATTTTACTTTTTGCAATAGTCAAATAATCAGGAAGAGGGCGCCAATTACTGTCTTTTATCATATCTGTTGTTTTAAAATAAAGATTAAGTTAAGGTGTTTTTTTGGAGCGATGAGAGTATTCAAAACTTTAAAAGGTAGACTTAATTTGTTTCTTATTTTTTCGGTTTTAATCATTAAAACCATGGAAGATTTAGCAGGTACTATGAAAATAGAAGAACGCTGATGAAAAGTATATTCACCTGTATATTCTAAATGAAAAGGGGATGCACTGTGATTGGTGAGTTCTACATTTAAGATGGTCTTGCCTTTAGGGTATATTGGAATATCAAAAGATAAATTGTTTCTTACTAAGTCCTCAATATTATCTTTTTTTCCAATCAATAAATTATCAAACCATACTACAGTTTTTCCCTCAAACAAAGCTTTTTTTAATGCTACAGGTGTTTTGTCATCTGTTAAAACGAAAGTCATAGGCCGATGGCCTCCTGAAGAAACACTGTGTTTCCAGTCTGTTAAGCTATGAATATCTGAAGTTCCCAAAATAGTAAGATTATTGTCTAGAGCAATTTTTAAAGCTTCCTCAGAATAAGTCAATCCATTTACTACTTCGATACCGTGTAACAATTTATTTTTAATTAAATACTTGTGAAAAGGTTCCAAGCGCGCAATACCATCAGGTCTGTGTTTATCATAATTTGGGTGATTCCAAAAAACAAATCCACCTTGTTTATTTGCTGCTTCAATACCTGAAAGAGAATCTGAATATAAAAGTGCATTTCCATCCTTTATAAAAACTGCATTAATATGACCAGGAGGCATTTTCCTGGTGATCTCAGAGCCATTAATAACCTGAAGCCTTTCATTTGGTTGAACCATATCGTTGGCAATTATAAATGATCGATTTCGGTCAGGATGTGGAATATCTTCTGAATGGGGTTGATACTCTAAATGCTCTGTTATGGCGATTAAATCTAAACCTTCTCTTCTTGCTTCTTCAACCCTAATACTTGGCCAAACATCACCATCAGAAAAAACAGTATGGATATGTAAATCTGTACTCAACCAGTGGTATTGTTTTTTTGCTTTAAAAAACTCTTGTGCTTGAATAGAAAAGGAACTTAGAAATAAAGCGATTCCAAAATAACAAACAAATGAACGTAGGAAGATCATGTTAATAATTTTATGTTAAGCTACAAAATTATTTTAAAAAAATAAGAGGGAAATAGATAAGAAGCTTTTAAAAAAAGCTTTAAAATTTATAAAACAAAATAGTATTCCACAATCTGTTTTTTAAGAAATTACCACTAGATTTCTGTGAGGTTGTTTTCTGAAAACCAGAATTCAAAACCATCTTATCACTTAATTTAATTTTAATTCCAAAAAAGGTCCAGCTTTGATTGAATCTGTAAGGTATTCCCTCTGGGTTTAAAAGAGTAAATATTTCCTCATAGAAAACAAAGTTGATTGGAGTTTTGAAATTGGGTTTTGAGAGCGGGTAATTGTAAGTAAATCTAAAACGAATACGGCTTGAAAAATTAAAGTTTTTTGAGTCTTTTTCTAGGGGTAACTCTTCCTGATAACGATGCTCTAATCTTATCCAAGAGTCTATAGTTCCTTTTTTGAGAGGCAAACTATATAATATTTGTTCCCAAATATTATGCTCTTGTCTTACTCTGGGATTAGCATCTATATTTCGATCAAAATTTCTCAAAAAACTATATCCTCCCGTAAGTTTAATTTTTTTTGGCGTCTTGTAGGTTATTGAAGGGCGAATAATTTGCTGGTTTAATGTCTGTAAATAAGAAACCGTTCGAAAGTGAAATTCATTTCTAAAGGTAAATTTATCAGACAAAGGATAATCTAAGAAAATCGCATTCCATACTCCATTCACTTTTTCATACTCCTGTGCACTAAGTTTAAAACTGAAAAGAATAAAAAACAATAGTAAAATATATATTTTCATTGATTTTTTTATGTAAAAATAAGGCTGGTATTATTTATTAAGGATCTACGTTCATTTATATTTTCTCATTAATCCTTCTTGCGAGACAGAAGCAACCATCAGGCCTTCGCTATTAAAAATACTACCTCTTGCAAATCCTCTTGCATTGGAAGCGCTAGGGCTTTCAATTGCATAAAGCAACCAATCATCAATAACAAAATCACGGTGAAACCATAGGGCATGATCTAAACTTGCATAATACATCCGCTCATGATCTAATTCTTTTCTATGAGGTAAAGTGGCTGACAAAAGTAAGCTGTAATCAGAGGCAAAAGCAAGAAGTTGGTGTTGTAGAGCAATATCTCCCTTTATTTTTTCTTTGGTTTTAAACCAAATATGTGATAACGGTGAACTATTTTGAGTTTGTAAATAAATTGCTTTTCCAACAGGTCGGAATTCGAAGACTTGCGGATGGGAAGTCATCAGTTTTTTATAGCGCTCTGGGTCTGTTTTTTCAAGAGATTTCGCCTGCTGGATGTCTGTCAATAAAAGGTCAGCAGTCAATACATTCGGCATAATAATTTGATGATCTACTCCCTCTTCTTCTAAATGAAAAGAAGCTGCCATATTAAAAATTGCTTTTCCTTTTTGAAAAGCCACAACTCTTCGAGTGGTAAAACTTTTACCATCCCGAATAGCGTCCACATGATAATCAATTGGAACATTAATATCACCTCCTAAAATAAAATAGCCGTGCATAGAATGGACTTTTCTGTTTTTTGGCACAGTTTGGTAGGCTGCATGAAGAGATTGACCCAATACTTGTCCCCCAAAAACTCGGCCCCAAGCTGTTTTATAATTTTGTCCGACAAAATGGTGAGAATCCTTTTGCTCTAGATTCAATAGTGATATAAGCTCGGTTATATTTATCATAAATTATTTCGAAGAATTATTGCAGTTGCTCCACCTCCTCCATTACAAATTGCAGCAGCCCCATATTTTTTTTGTTGCTTTTGAAGTGTATGTAATAAAGTTACTGCTATACGAGCTCCAGAACATCCAATTGGATGCCCTAAGGAAACTGCTCCGCCATTAATATTTAATTTATTAGGGTCTAGATTTAATAATTTTATGTTTGCTAAACCAACTACAGAAAAAGCCTCATTCAATTCAAATAAATCAATTTCAGAGATTTTTAAGCTTGCTTTTTTAAGTGCTACAGGTAATACTTTTGCTGGTGAAGTAGTAAACCATTTTGGTTCTTGTGCTGCATCAGCATAGCTTAACACATATGCCATGGGTTTTATTCCTAAAATTTTAGCCTTAGTTTCACTCATCACAATAAGTGCTGCTGCACCATCATTAATGGTTGAAGAGTTTGCAGCAGTTGCTGTTCCTTCCTTTGAAAAAGCAGGTCTTAATTTTGTGATTTTATCTATAAAAATATTTTTAAACTCTTCATCTTCACTAATTATAATAGGATCCCCTTTACGCTGAGAAACACTTATGGGGGTTACTTCATTGTCAAAGTCCCCTTGTTTCCATGCATCAGTACTTCTTTGATAGGATTGAATGGCAAAATCATCTTGTTCTACCCTTGATATTTGATGTTTTTCAGCAGTAGCATCCGCAAAAACTCCCATAGCAACTTGATCATATGCATCCATCAATCCGTCTATCTGTATAGTATCTTTAAAGGTTGTATTTCCAAATTTATGACCTCTTCTGAGTGAACTTAAATGAGGACTCAAACTCATATTTTCCATTCCTCCAGCAACAATAACTTCAGCATCTCCTAGGGCAACTGCTTGAATCGCTAGAGTCAAAGATTTCATTCCAGAAGCACAAACTTTATTTACTGTTGTACAAGGAACGTCCTCAGGGATTCCTGCCCCTAAAGCTGCTTGACGTGCAGGTGCTTGTCCTGTTCCTGCTTGTAAAACATGTCCCATAAAGACTTCATCTACTTCTTCGGGAGCTAATTGAATTGACTCAAGTGCAGCTCGAATTGCATGACTTCCTAGTTCCGTTGCAGGAATAGTTGATAATCCTCCCATAAAACTACCTATGGGAGTTCTTTTAGCAGAAACAATTACTACTTTATTCATTTTTTTTTTGTTTACGAAAAGACCAAATTTCGTGAATAGGGGTGCCTTTACTACTAAACCCTTCATGATGCCAATCATCACCGCTAATACTATAATTAAAAGACAATATTCTTCCAACACTTTTGTTGTTTCGAGAGAAATACTCGATGTGCTCAAAATACTTTCCCTGTACTGTAGTATAATAGCCCCCTCCTGATCCAAAAAACTGAAAGGTTTCTGTATTAAAGGCTATCCATTGGAAAAAGCCATCTTTTAAAAACTTCATGGTTTTCCTTGAACGTGTTGTGTCTCTTCTCTGTTCTTTATTGTCTCTCACCCTTCCTGCCATCAACCATTTACCATTGAGATCAAGCGGTTCTTTGGAAATTATTTTCCACGCTTCCAAAGATAGAGGAGAAGAATTAATTTTAAATTGAGTTAAACTATCTTCCTTATGATTAGAATTAAACTCTAATACTACTTCATAGCTTGTGCCTGTTTGAGAATAAAAACCACCACGTGTTAAAATGAACTCAGAAGGATTTATAGAAAATTGGGTTTCAATAAGGTACTGATCATCTATCAAAATTCTGTGATTGATTGTTTTTTCATTCTCTTGACTTAAAAAAGAAAAAACCTGAGCCTTACCGTGCTCTAAAGAAAAAATAAGTACTAAAAAAATATAAAGTTTCATGTACTTAATTTCTATAGTTTAATGCAGGTTTTCGATCTCCTAACATAGGTGAATATTTAAAGTTAGGTCCGCGTTTTTCTTGAAACTCTTTTTTTGCTGCTGATATAATTTTTGGATTATCTATCAACTGCATTCCAGTTAAAGCCAAAGTTTTTGCTGCCACCATCATTCCTTTATTTCCTATATTTGTACCTCCTGCAGCAACTGCTTGCCAGCTGTGTGCTGACGTTCCAGGCACCCATGTGGCAGCACGAAAACCAACTGTTGGAACCGCAAAACTTACATCTCCAACATCGGTAGAGCCCCCTGTTTTAGAATTTTCTTGATATGGAGCTACTCCTATTACATATTCAGTATTTAAAAATTTTCCCAGGCTTTTAGAAATTTTTTCAGCAAAAATCTTTTCTTCTGCCGTGTAGTTATACCCTCCTATATATTCTAGATTTTTATGTATTAATTTTTGTAAACCCTCAATATGCAACAATTCGTGGGTGCCTCCAATCATTTCATATTCCATTCTAGTTCCTGTTCCTAATGCAGCTCCTTTAGCGGTATTGACAATTCGATCAAAAACACTTACCACTTCATCACGGGTTTTGTGACGGGCATAATAATAAACTTCAGCAAAATCAGGAACTACATTTGGAGCTTGACCTCCTTGAGTAATTACATAATGAATACGTGTGCTTTCTGTGGTGTGTTCTCTCATCATATTCACCATATTATTCATAGCCTCAACTCCATCAAGAGCTGAACGACCTTTCTCTGGAGCTGCTGCAGCATGAGCAGAAACACCATAAAAACGAAATTTAGCTGATTTGTTAGCTAAAGCTGGACGAATACTTGCGGAATTTTGACTATCAGCATGCCAATGAATAGCAACATCTACATCATCAAAAAGACCCGCTTTAGTCATGTAAACTTTTCCTGATCCTCCTTCTTCAGCAGGACAGCCATAAAACTTAACTGTACCAGATTTATTTTCTTCTAAGAGATAATTTTTTATTGCAATTGCTGCTGCTGCTGAGGCTGTTCCAAACAAATGATGCCCACAGGCATGACCAGCTTTTCCATTGTTAGATTGTTTATAGGGCACTGCCTTTTGGGAAAGTCCCGGTAAAGCATCAAATTCTCCTAAAACTGCAATTACTGGCAAACCTGAACCATAGCTAGCTACAAAAGCTGTTGGGATTTCTGCAACACCTTTCTTGATGGAAAAGCCTTCATTTTTTAATGTTTTCTGTAACAAAGCACTACTTTCTTCTTCTTGATAACCCATTTCAGCTAGTGACCATATTTGCTGAGCTATTGAGCTATACTGATCTTTATTTTGATCAATAGTCTTAAGTATTTTATCGTATTTTTCTTGTCCATATGAAAGCGAAAATGATAGTGTTAAAATAAAAATATATAGATTTCGCATAATATTAAATTTTTGTTGTTTCAGTCAAATATATTAAAATATACTCCGCTAAACAGATGTAAGTTCATGAATTTGAGAGTCAATAAATCATATTATTTTTTCGACTTTAAAGGCTTATTTTCAGTAACCAGGTAAACTCCCATTAGAATAAAAACACAGGCTAACCATTGAAGAGGACTAAAAGTTTCACCATCTAAAATTCCCCAACCAATAGCTACAATCGGAAGTAAGTAGGTTATTGAAATTGAAAAAACAGGAGAAGAAATAGAAACCAATTTATTAAACATCACTTTAGCTAGTGCTGTTCCAAAAAAAGCTAAAATAAAAATATAGCCTAAAGAAGTAGTAACTTTTTTATTTTGAATGAAACCTTCTAAAGGAAAATCAGAAGTCATTAAAATTATGATTGCAGGAATAAAAATTGCTATAAAATTACCCAAAGCTATCCCCAAGGCAGATACCCCAGCAAGTTTAAATTTAATGACATTGACGTTTATAGAATAACAAAATGTGGCAATTATTATTAGTAAAGCATACCAGTTATTTGGCCCTGATTGAATTGAAAATTCATTTGACACCAAAACCAAAGTTCCTACAAAACCAATAATAACACCAAGGGCTTTTCTCCATTTTAATCCTACACCAAAAACAAAAAGTCCCAAAAGCATAGTGAAAAGTGGGGTCATCCCGCTTAATACTGCTGCTACAGAGCTATCAATTATAGTTTCTGCGTATGCAAATAGAAAACTGGGGAAAAAAGTGCCAAAATAACCTGTGAAAATTACCCATGGCCAAGTAGATTTAGATATTTTTTTTAATTCTTTCCAACCAAAAATACTCAGAATTATGGTGGTCATTATTATCCTGACAGATCCAAGTTGAAGGGGAGTTAAACCAATTAATCCTTTTTTAATCAAAATAAATGAACTCCCCCATATCAAAGAGAGTATTATCAAATAAACCCATTTTTTTAATTCATTCTGCATAACTTTACAAAAATGAGATTTTAAAATAATCCCATAAGTAAGAAATCAGTTTTTTTGTATAAAATTTATTAAATGTCAAATCGGCACTTCCTTTTTATTGCTTTTAGCATCTTTGTTTTTTGGGGATGTCAAAATAATTCTAAATTAAAGATCGTTACACTTTCTGGTTTCGAGAAAGTATCAAAAGAAAAAAATACTGAAAAATCGTATGCTAAATTAAGTATTGATGGTATGTTCTGTGCGATCGGCTGTGCTGCTTCAATTGAAAAGAAATTAAAAAATACTGCTGGAGTATCCTCTGTAACTGTAAATTTTGATTCTAAAATAGCTTGGGTTATTTATGATGCACAAATACTAACATTAAATGGAATCTCCGAAGTAGTTAAAAAAACAAGTGATATATATAGTGTTAAAACTATAGAACAATTAAAATCATTTCCATTTTAAAGACTCCATAAGGTGCGTGATATCTTTTTCAAGATAATGTGCAGCAGGATAAATTGAATCATAATTAGGTTTTGCGTAGAAATAGAGGGAACCTACTAAAAAATGATTTATACTGTCCGTGAGAAAAAATTGATGCTGGGATGCAGCATTTCCAACAATAGAGAATAATGTTCCGTACACCTTTTTTTGTTTGTTAATAAATAATTTCTCAGGAATTGCCTCTGCCTTAGAAATATGTTTGTAAGGCATTTTATAAGCATCATTAAGAAGAGAATCTAAATTTTTATTAATGGGCACATAGTTCATGTATAAGGTGGCTTTCATTTCAGGATAAATCAAACGAGATGCTAATCTGTTATCATGTTTCATTTTAGCAAGTGAATTGAATTCAAATGAGAAAAAAGTTGAACCTCCTTTCGTTTGAATATAGTTTGGCAACGGATAGTCTAACCTTAAATACCCCCTAGGTTTAGGTTGTGAATCAGAAACACATCCAATAAAAATAAGCGATAAAATTATACTTAGCTTCATTTATTTGATTTTGGCAAAACTACTTTAACTTGTTTAATTCGCATTTGATCCAATTCTTCAACCGTAAACAAATACCCTTTAAATTTTATTTTTTGCCCTTTTTTTGGAAATTTTTTGGTGATCTCTAAGAGTAATCCTGCTAAAGTTTCTGCATCACCTTTTATAGCTTCATAATCTTCTGTATCCTCTAGGTCAATTACCTTAAAAAAGTCTTTTAAATTTATTTTAGCCTCAAAAACATAAGTATTCTCATCGATTCTAGAATAACTCATGTCTTCTTCATCAAACTCATCGCTTATATCTCCGACTATTTCTTCCATTATATCTTCAAGTGTAATTAATCCTGAAGTACCACCATATTCATCTACTACAATTGCTAAATGGATTTTCTTTTTTTTAAACTCCTTTAGTAAATCATCTAATTTTTTGTTTTCAGGGACATAAATGGGTGGCTTCAATAGATTTTGCCATTCAAAATTCTTTTTATTAATATTTGGAAGTAAATCTTTAACATATAGAATTCCTTTGATATTATCTTTCATCTCAGTGAAGACAGGTATTCTGGAAAAACCTCTTTCTAAGATAATTGGAATGATTTGTTCTAAAGTCAAATCCTCTGATAAAGCAAACATATCCATTCGTGAACACATTACTTCTTTAGTATCTGTGTTTCCAAAATTTACAATTCCTTTTAAAATACGCTGTTCGTCAAAAGTTGTTTCATCTTCTCCGGTAAGCTCTAGAGCTTGAGATAATTTATCTACTGATAATTGATTGCCTTTATTTCCCAATCGACGCTCAATAAAAGTAGTCGTTTGGCTCATCGGAATAGTTATCCAAAATAATATATATCTGTCCAGAATGATAATGAAGAGAGCTATTCTTTTAGAAAAAGATAGAGCATTCCTATTTGCATATACCTTAGGTAAAATCTCTCCAAATATTAAAATAATTGAAGTGATTATTCCTACTTCAATTATCAAAATAATGATTTGATTTTCAATACCCTTAAAAAAAAATTTACTAAGCATCGATAATAGAAGTACAATAGCAATATTGATGAAATTATTTGCTACAAGAATTGTTGCTAAAAGACGTTTGGGCTTTCTTAATAAACTTAAAACTCTTTTAATTGACGGATCTATTTCTGTTTCGTCAAAATCTTCTAAAGATTTTAACTGTAGTGAAAAAAAAGCAACCTCTGATCCAGACATTAATGCTGAAAAGATTAAAAGAATAAAAACCAATAGAAGTTCTATCCCTACCGCATTTGCGTTTAAAAAAAAAGAACTAAATGTCAATAATATGGTAGAGTTCAAAAAAGTTAAATTTAAAAAGGTAAATCTTTTGTCTCAAGAGGATTTTCTTCAATATTTGAAGAACTACTCATGTTTTCAGTGTTTGAAGAAACTGAATTATCATCTTTTTTAGTTGATAGAAACGTAAATTCATTGACATTTATTTCAGTCGAATAACGGTCATTTCCTGAATCATCAGTCCATTTTCGAGTCTTAATTCGCCCTTCAATATAAATTTTATCTCCTTTACTTAAGTATTTTTCACAAACTTCAGCAGCCTTATTTCGAACTATGATATTATGCCATTCTGTATTTGTTACTTTTTCACCTGAAGTTTTATTTACATAAGATTCATTAGTTGCTAAAGGAAATCTTCCTATTGAACCACCACCATCGAAAAAATGCATTTTTACGTCATCTCCCAGATGACCAATTAGCATAACTTTGTTTAATGTTCCGCTCATGTTTTAAAATTTTTAAGTTTTTATAAAGGTAAATCTAAAAAATCTAGTAATCAATTTAAAAAAAATCTTCCATAAAGTTATCGATTACAACTGGGACGGCAAGTTCTTCAATTTTTTCTTTTGAAATTCCATCTTTCAACTTACTAGAATTAGATATAATCCAAAATTGGATAAATAAAGTTTGGTGACTAAGCTTGTGTATAATTGGGGTTGTATTCCAAAGTTTAATCTGATCGACATCTATTTCTAACTTTTCATTAGAATCTATATGATTTTGAACTGTTGAGACTTTTTTTTGTAATGAATTGGTTTCTATAAGTGGAAATTGATACAAGTTTTGCCAAATTCCTTTTTCAATTCTTTTTTCCATTAAAAAATTATTTAGACTGTCAGAAATAACCAAATAACTAAAAAATCGATTTATTACTTTAGTTTTAGATATTTTTACAGGTAAAAAATTGATCTTGTTCTGATTATACGCAATGCAATCAGAACTAAAAGGACAAGAAGTACAAGAGGGTTTTTTAGGTTTGCATTGAATGGATCCAAATTCCATAAGAGCCTGATTAAATTCTCCTGGCTCAGAAGTGTCAATCAGCTCCATGGCTTTAGCCTTAAATTCTTTTTGGGCCTGGCTTGAATTTATTGGAGTTATGATTCCGAAATAACGAGAAAAAAAACGATAAACGTTTCCATCTACAACGGCCTGAGGAATATCAAAACATATTGAAGCGACTGCGCTAGCAGTATAATCCCCTACACCCCTAAGCTTCATGATGGATTCAAAAGTATTTGGGAAAAATCCATCACACTCAAAATAAATAAATCGGGCTGTACTGTGTAAATTTCTAGCACGAGAATAATATCCTAATCCCTGCCACAATTTCAATACTTCATCCTCACTAGCGATTGCTAAATCCTCGAGTTTTGGAAAAGTCTCTATAAATTTTATGTAATAGGGTAAGCCCTGAGCAGTTCGTGTTTGTTGCAAGATAATCTCTGATAACCATATTTTATAAGGTTCACGAGTTTTACGCCATTCAAAAGACCGTTTGTTGTCAGCATACCATAAAAGTAATTTTTTCGTCCAATTCAATTTTTGGAAATGCTTATATAATAGAACAACAAGTATAATATAAAATATTTAGACAGAGTATTTTATAATTAAAATTTATATATTTGCAAGCCATAAATTTTTAGCAAAAAAACAATTCAACTATGACAAAAGCAGACATTGTATCTAACATTTCAGATAAACTTGGTTTAGACCGGCCTGATGTTCAAGCAACTGTTGAAAAATTCATGAAAGAAGTGAAAGGTTCTCTTGAAAAAGGTGAAAATGTTTATTTAAGAGGATTTGGAAGTTTTATTATTAAAACTAGAGCGGAAAAAACTGGTCGTAATATTTCAAAAAATATCGCTGTCAAAATACCTTCTCACAATATTCCTTCATTTAAACCGGCTAAAATATTTATGCAAGGAATTAAGTCAAAAGTACCTGTTAAATAAAAATATTAACATTTAAATTCATTTAGCATATGCCAAGTGGTAAAAAACGTAAAAGACACAAGGTAGCGACTCATAAGCGTAAAAAACGCAGTAGAGCTAATCGTCATAAAACTAAAAAATAGTGCTCGGCAAGACACTTTAAAAATTTACCAAAACGTTCATTGAAATGCAGTTTTCAAAAAAAATTGACTACTGCTACAGGAAAATCCTGAAAACATTGTTTAATCCGTTATAATGAGATATCTCATCATAGCACAAAATAATTCAGAGTGAATAAAGAATTAATTATACGTTCGCATTCCTCTGCTGTT
>CAJWAE010000020.1 GCA_913020075.1 uncultured Flavobacteriaceae bacterium | reverse complement strand
CAGAAACTAAAAAATATATAAATTCTCTTAATGGAATTGGAAATGACCTTCAACAGGCATCTATTTTAAAGGATGATCTGTTGATTCAAGATTTACAAGAACAATACCAAGATGTTTTAGATCAAATTAAAGAATATGAGATTAATTTTATAAAAAAATCTCCAAATTCATTCATATCAATACTTATTTTAGAAAGGTTTATAACCAATAAAGTATTGAACAAGATTGAAACAAAAAAAGTTTATGATAAATTTTCAGATAGAATTAAAAATACTCCTTCAGGAAGAAAAATAAAAAAACAAATTGAGACTACTGAAAAAGCAGAAGTAGGAAGTATTGCTCCTCTATTTGAGGGACCAACTCCCCAAAATAATATTTTTTCATTAAAAGATCAATTAGGCAAGGTTACTATTATTGATTTTTGGGCGAGTTGGTGTCGTCCTTGCCGTGTTGAAAACCCAAACCTTGTAAGACTTTACAAAAAGCATGAAAACAATGGTCTGAGAATTGTAGGTATTTCACTCGACAAAACAAAAAGCCAATGGATTCAAGCTATAACTGATGATGGTTTAATCTGGGATCAAGTTTCAAATCTGCAATTCTGGAGAGATCCAATAGCCCTTATTTATCAGGTTCGTTCTATTCCAGCAACATTCATTTTGGATGAAAAAGGGATTATTATTGCGCGTGATTTACGTGGGATTCAATTAGACATGAAAGTAGAAGAATTACTTAATTCAATATAATTTGTTCTTTTAAAACACTAAGCTCTTTTATTTATTTTGTTGTCGATAAATTAATAAACCTGCTATTAATATAGTTATACTTAGAGTTGATAGCATAAGTATTGAATTAAAAACTACTTCTGGAACAAATGCAATTGTTATCAGCATCCCTCCCAATGCACCCCCTAAATGAGCAGTGTGTCCTATATTATCTTTTTGCTCATTCATTCCATAAAGAGTATAAATCATATAGCCAATACCAAAAAGATAACCAGGAATTGGAATTGGAATAAAAAAGAGCATTAATTCGATTCCAGGATATAGCAATAAGGCACTAAATAAAACCCCAGTAACAGCTCCACTAGCTCCCACTGCATTGTAATAAGCGTCCTTGTAGTGAAAAAAATACCCTAAAAGACTTCCGGTCAAAAGACTTCCAAAATAGATGACCATAAAGGAAAAATTTCCTAAAGCTCCAACAATGAAGTTTACAAAAAAATAAAACGTAAACATGTTAAATAATATATGTGCTGAATTAACATGTAAAAACCCAGAAGTAAATAATCTAAAGTATTCTCCGGTTTTTATTTTAGAGATTCGAAAACTATATCTATCAAAAAAGACGTTGTCTTTAAATCCTTTATATGTAACTAAAATATTTAATCCAATTATTAAAATAGCGACCAGAGGGAGTTTTTGAATCATAAATCTATACTTTATTTTATGTCAAAAATAATTCCTTGTGCTAGTGGTAAATCTTTGGAGAAATTTAACGTATTTGTTTGACGTCTCATATATGATTTCCATGCGTCTGATCCACTTTCACGACCACCACCTGTCTCTTTTTCACCTCCAAAAGCTCCTCCTATTTCAGCACCTGATGTTCCGATATTAACATTAGCAATACCACAATCACTTCCCCAATGTGACAAAAAAGCTTCTGTTTCCTGCATATTTAAGGACATGATAGAAGAAGATAAACCTTGTTTCACTTCATTTTGAATAATAATTGCATTTTCAATAGGACCATCATATTCCATAATGTATAAAATAGGAGCAAAAGTTTCCTTATGAACAATATCAGCATCATGAGCGATTATTGCCACTGCAGGTTTAACATAACATTCACTTCCGTGGTTTTCTTTTGATATTAAACCACCTTTAACTAACCAAGTACCCCTCTGATCCTCTACTTGAGAAAGAGCTTCTTTGTATATCTCAACTGCAGTAGAATCAATCAAAGGTCCTACATGATTATTTTTATCTAATGGATTTCCAATTTTTAATTGTCCATATGCTTTTTTAATTACTTCAGTAAAAGATTTGAAAATACTTTTATGTACTATGAGTCTTCTAGTTGAGGTACAACGCTGTCCACATGTGCCAACAGCACCAAATACAGCAGCACGCATGGCGGTATCAAAATCTGCACTAGGTGTAATTATCATTGCATTATTTCCACCAAGTTCCAATAAAGATTTTCCAAGGCGAGCTCCAACTCGTTGGGCAACATCTTTACCCATTCTTGTTGATCCTGTTGCAGACACCAGAGATATGCGATGGTCTTCTGCAATCCACTTTCCTAAATTAGCTCCTCCGTTCAAAACTGATGAAATTCCTTCAGGAAGATTATTTTCATTAAGCACTTCATTAATTATATTTTGACAAGCAATGCTACATAAAGGTGTTTTTTCACTAGGTTTCCAAACACAAACATTTCCACAAACCCAAGCTAAAGCAACATTCCAACTCCAAACAGCTACAGGAAAATTAAACGCTGATATAATCCCCACTATTCCCAAAGGGTGATATTGATCATATAACCGATGAGAGGGTCGCTCAGAAGTCATGGTAACGCCGTAAAGCTGACGAGATAAGCCTACCGCAAAATCACAGATGTCAATCATTTCTTGAACTTCTCCTAAACCTTCTTGAAGAGATTTTCCCATTTCCCACGAAACAAGTTGTCCTAGTTCTAATTTCTTTTCACGAAGTTTATTCCCAAATTGACGAACAAGTTCACCGCGTTTAGGTGCAGGAATTTTGCGAAAAATCAAAAAAGCATGCTCTGCTCTTTCAATTAAATTTTCATAATCCTCAACACTCCCTGCTTGAACTTTTCCCAATAAAGAGCCATCTACAGGGCTATAGGATTCGATAATTTCACCTGATCCATGCCACTCATTACCTGTGTGACAACCCATTTGAAAATCTTTAATACCTAGTTTCATTAATATTTCTTTTGGAATCATTTGCGTTTTATTTTTTTAATTGTGAAGTAAAAGTGCTTTCGAAAATTTTGTCAGCGTTTCCAGTTTCAAAACCTTCTCTTCTGTGTTTTCTTTTGATTAATTCTTTAGATAGGTTTAAAAATTCAGGAAGAATTTTTCGCTCAGCAAATTCTACATAGCTTCCAGCAATATTTTGGGTATTCCCTTCTGAAAAGACTGCACTAATTTGATTTGCCACTGAACTACTCTGACTGAGAAGTTCATCTAGACTAGTTTTTATTTCGCCACCAGAAGTGTTTAATTTTATTCCAATAGATTTTAAAAATTCATTAAAATTTTCCAAAGTATTAAATGATTTTGGTAAATCATGAACACTGATTGTGTAATGATTTAGATAGTATCTATTATAAATTACCCAAGCAGCATACTCGCTTTCTGCTAAAAGTATTTTATAATCCTCAACATTTGGCAATTTCCACAAAGGAGTTTTGAAAAAATCAGCAACTGCACTTGAGTTATTCAAATCTATTCTATCTACAGGATCAGAAGTAACACTATTTGTGTATTTTTTTATAATACTTTGAGTTTTTTCTGAAAGAAAATCAACTTTTAATTCACTGATAAAAATTCGAGGCAAGTCTTCTGTCGGAGGAGCATACCAATAAGCGTCTAATTTTTTAGATTTAAAATGATAAAACTCCATTCGTTTGTAGTTGTGTGCTAAGAAAATTTTTTCAAAAGAAGCTATACCTAGATTTTCAACACCCATTGTTCGAAAGGCGATATGATCATTAATGATATCATCTTGACTATTAACTATGCCTTTTTCAACCATTGCTCTGGTTATTTTATTTACGTCCGTAACACGCTCAGCATAGACTGAAAAAAGAGCATCTAATATCTGAGTCATTACCGTTCTATTTTTAAACTTCATAGTCTATAATTTGAATGGTTATAAAAATAGCTTTCCTGTGGGAGTTTGCAAGAATTTTTCAAAAGGAATTTCTTCTTGTTTTAAAAACCCTTTTTGAGGCAAGTCTCCAGAAGAAACCATTTCAATCACAGACACTAATGATGCTGCTGTTGTCCAGGAAATTGCTCTCCATTTTCTTCCTTCTATATCAATAGGATGAAATGCTTTATAGTATTCCTTTCTAGACAAAGATCCGTTTTTCCAGCCTTCTACAACAGCGTAAACGTAAACTACATCGTCTTCAACAGGAGGTTTCGCATTACTTAAAATTTGTTCTAGCTGATCTTTATCCTCTTTTAAAATCAATTCATACATCAAAAAACGCATTAATTTTCCGTGACCGGGATATCGGATTGTCTTATAATTTAAAGTATCAACTTGTCCTTCGAATGTATCGCAAAGAGTTCCTAGCCCCCCTGATGTTGTAAATGCCTCGAATTCTTGTCCTTCAATATTAATGTATTCAAAACCTTCTAAAGAGGGAACCATTTTTTTCTTTCCATTATGTATAGCCTCAGCATCATTAATATACTCATTTATAACACCATGGGGTGACCAGGTAAAGGCGTACGCTAACTGGCCATTTGGATAGCGGGGCAATGCTCCTACACGTAATTCAATATCTCTTAATTTATCAAATGATAAAGTTAAATTTTTTCCAATTATCCCAATTAAACCCGGAGCTAAACCACATTGAGGCGCTAATACTTTCTTTGCGTTTTTCGATAAACTCTGTATGTATTTAGTAGTGGAAACATCTTCTGTTAAATCAAAATAATGAATATCTAATTTATGGGCAATTAGTGCAATATCTTTATTTAAGAAATATGGTAAACATGATACTACCGCGTCGAAATCTTTCATCATATTTTTCATGTAGTTTAAATCTGTCACAGAACCCTCAATGCATTTAAAAGGTAAATCATAATCATAATGAGGTTTTCTTTTATCTAAAGCAGTTACTTTAAATTTTTTATTCAGTAAAACGCCAACCAAGCTACCTACTTTACCCATTCCTAAAACTAATATTTTTTCCATTTAAAACAATTTTATTATTATTTGTTGTATTTAAAACAAAAGTAGCTGATTTTAATAATTAAAATATAATTTGATATAGTTATGAAAGGAAAGTTTTAAACAAAATAACAATAAGTAATAAAAAAGTAAATTAGCTGACTATTAATAAAATAAGTGAACGCAATAATTTATTACATTTCATTTCCATTTTTATGGATCGTATCAAGGTTGCCTTTTTGGATTTTTTATATCCTTTCAGATATTCTTTGCTTCATAGTATATAGAATAGTAGGATACAGAAAAAAAATAGTACGATCAAATCTTCGACTTGCATTTCCAAATTATAATAAAAGAAAATTATTACAGATTGAACGAAAATTTTATTCCCATTTATGTGATGTATTCATTGAAGTTATTAAGTCAATGGGAATGTCTAAAAGAGAAATGTTAAAACGTTTTAACATTAAAAATATTGAAACAATAATGACCATTGAAAATCAGAAACGTTCATTTTTTATTATGTGCGGTCATTATGGAAGCTGGGAGTGGATGATGTCCCTAGGCTATCACACAAAAAATACTACTTATGGAATATATACACCTATTCGAAATCAATATTTTGATAATCTAATCAAAAAAATAAGAGGACGACATAATGCATATGTTATTCCTCAGCGAATGGCTACCAAGAATATTAAAGAGAATGAAAAACAAAATATTCGTGGTGCTTATGGTTTTGCGAGCGACCAATCTCCAAGACCCAAGCAACTTACTTATTGGCGTTCATTTCTTGGAATTAATGTACCTGTATACACTGGAGCTGAAAGATTAGCAAGGGAACTGAATATACCCATTGTTTTTGTTAAAATTAAAAGAGTAAAACGGGGCTATTATGAGGCAGAATTTATATTATTAACCGACAAACCAAAAAGCCAGCCCGAAAATGCAATTACAGATAAATTTACAGAGTTATTACAAGAACAAATAAGAGAGGATCCAACACAATATTTTTGGACACACAAGAGGTTTAAGTATATGAAAAAAAACTAAATTATTTTTTTTATTTCTTTTACAAATTGATTTGCCAAATCATCTGCTTTTTTTTGTGTTTTTGCCTCAGTATATATTCTAATAATAGCTTCAGTATTAGATTTTCTTAAATGGACCCATTTATCAGAAAAATCAATTTTCACTCCATCAACAATAGAAATTAGCTCTTTGTTATAATGATTTGAAATAGATTTTAAAATTTCGTCAACATCCATATCTTGCTCAAGAGTTATTTTATTTTTACTCATAAAATAACTTGGATATGATTCACGTATCGCAGAAACTGTTGTTTTTCTTTCAACCAAAAGAGAAAGGAAAAGTGCTACACCAACTAAAGCATCACGACCATAGTGTAATGGAGGATATATAATTCCACCGTTTCCCTCTCCCCCAATTAAGGCATTAACTTTTTTCATTTCTGCCACAACATTTACTTCTCCCACGGCACTTGCAGTATAGGTTCCACCATGATAAAGTGTTATATCTTCAAGTGCTCTAGAAGAAGATAGGTTAGATACTGTAGCTCCTGTATTTTTACCTAAAATATAATCAGCACAAACAACAAGTGTATATTCTTCGCCAAAGAGTTCTCCTTTTTCATCTACAAATACTAAGCGATCTACATCGGGATCAACTGCAATTCCGAAATCTGCTTTATGTTTTAGTACAGCGGAACACAAATCTTCTAAATGTTCTTTTAAAGGTTCTGGATTATGTGGAAAATGTCCATTAGGTTCACAGTGAATTTTCACAACTTCTACTCCTAAAGCATCCAATAATTGAGGAATTGCTATTCCCCCTGAAGAATTTACTCCATCAACAACAACTTTAAAATTACCTTGAATAATTTTTTTTGAGAAAATTTTTTCTAATGAAAGTATTGCTTTAATATGCCTTTCAATATAATCTTCTTTTAACTTTATTGAGCCTAAATTATCTACATCTGCGTAATTAAAACTTTCTGCAGAAGCAAAATTTAATATTTTTGAACCTGCTACTGCATCAATAAACTCTCCGTTTTCGTCAAGAAGTTTTAGTGCATTCCATTCTTTAGGATTATGGCTTGCCGTTATAACGATGCCTCCTTGAGCCTTCTCTAAAGGCACAGCGATAGCTACAGTCGGAGTTGTTGAAAGGGTTAAATCAATTACATTGATACCCATACCTACTAGTGTTTGGTTTACAAGTGAATGAACCATAGAACCCGAAATACGAGCATCACGACCAGTTACAACTATTAGTTTTCCAGATAATTTTTTTGAGATCCATTGTGCATAAGCAGATGTAAATCGAACTATATCCAAAGGTGTTAAGTTGGTATGAGTTACTCCTCCAATAGTCCCCCGTATTCCTGAAATAGATTTTATTAACGTCATCTAAAGCTTTTATTTTTTTCAAATTTAATTGTATTTGCATTAAAATTAATAAAAACTACCAACTATAATTTAAACGAACAAGATCAATTAATGTATTATTTATGTTAGTAGTAATTACTAGATTAATAATAAATTAGGTTTTAGTGAAAAATTAATTCTTACTTATTCTTCATTACATTAGAGTGATAATTGACATTTATTTTAATCATTTTTTAGCTGATAATTAGAGAGAACATAACAAAGAAATTTTAAAGTTTTACAGTTTAAATTTTTTCAATAAAATTCATAAATTAAATATAATTGGTTTCCGAAACACAAAACTATTGATGGCTTAAAAGCTGTTTCATGCCAAATAAAACATCGAACTGTATTTCACTCAAATTTAGAAGCTTCAACAGTAGAATTAATTCAAAATTATGATTACTTTGGAGAGCAATTTTTTGAATTTATAAAAGAAATTAAAATCTTTACAAAATCTAAAATTAATATTCAATGATGAAACAAAATACTCCTCTACTATTCAAAAATATTTTAATTTTTATTATCTTTTTTTTATCTTCTTGTGTTAAAGAAAAAGAAATCAAAGGTGCAGTCGTTAGTGCTCGTGAAGAGGCTTCTAAAATTGGTGTTGCTATTATGCAAAAAGGAGGAACAGCTTTTGATGCTATGATTGCAACAGATTTAGCCTTAACAGTCTGTTATCCAAATGCAGGGAATATTTCAGGAGGAGGCTTTTTGGTATATAGAACTTTTGATGGTGAAGTTGGTAGTCTTGATTTCCGTGAAAAAGCTCCAATGGCTTCTTACCCTGACATGTATCTTGACGAACTTGGAAACGTAATTCCTAAAATGAGCACTTTAGGAGGACTGTCCGTAGGTGTTCCTGGAACAGTGGCGGGTTTAGTCGAAATCCATAAACGTTTTGGAACCCTTGAATGGGACGAATTAGTTCAACCTGCTATTGATTTAGCACGAAATGGATATATAGTCACAGATAACCAAGAGAAAAGTTTTAAAAATAAAAAAGAAGAATTTATTGCCTTAAATGGTGTTGAAACATTTTATGCACAGAACTTTAAATCAGGAGATAATATTATAAATTTAGCCTTAGCTGAAACTTTAGAGCGAATAGCTAAATTTGGAAAAGCAGGTTTTTATAAAGGAGTAAATGCAGACGAATTAGTTAAACGTGTTAAAGAAACTGGAGGAATAATTACCCATGAAGATCTTCTTGCATATGATCCAGTCTGGAGAGAACCCATTAATTTTCAATACAAAGATTTAAACATTTATACGATGGGACCTCCCTCAAGTGGAGGAATATGTTTAGGACAAATAATGAAAATGATTGAACCATATGAAATAGGACAATATTCTCAAAACACAATAGAGGCAATACAAATAATTGTGGAAGCAGAACGACGTTCTTATGCCGATCGAAGTTTATATTTAGGTGACCCAGATTTTATAAACATACCTGAAGATAGTCTTTTAAATGAAAATTATCTGAAGAAAAGAATGTCTTCATTTGACTTTAATGAAGCTACAAAATCTTCAGAAATATCTCCTGGTACTATCGTATGGGAAGAAAGTGAAGAAACTACCCATTATTCTATCTTAGATGCCCAAGGGAATGCTGTTGCGGTGACCACAACTTTAAATGGAAGTTATGGATCTAAAGTTTTTGTTGAAAAAGGAGGGTATTTTTTAAATAATGAGATGGATGATTTTAGCAGTAAACCAGGAGTGCCTAATATGTTTGGCTTAATTGGAGGAAAAGCAAATGCTATAGCTGCTCAAAAAAGAATGCTAAGCGCAATGACTCCAACAATAGTTGAAAGAAACGGAAAGTTAGCAATGATAGTTGGAACCCCCGGAGGCTCTACCATTATTACTTCTGTACTTCAAACCATATTAAATGTCTTTGAATATGAAATGGATATTCAAACTGCAGTTTCAGCACCTCGTTTCCACCACCAATGGCTTCCTGATGTGGTTGTCTTTGAACCTAGTAGATTTCAAAAATCTTTTATTGATTCGCTACAGGAAAAAGGGTTCAATATAAAGGAGGAATACACTCGGATTATTGGGAGAGTTGATGCAATTCATATATCAAGTTCCAATATTATTACAACTGGTGCAGATCCAAGAGGAGACGATAAAGCAGTTCATCTCTATTAAATAATTATTTTCACAAGTGTAGAGTACTTTAATAATCTTATTTTTGCTAGCTAAAGCTATGAAGAAAAATCAAAATACCATTCACATTGAAGGTGCACGTGTTCATAATTTAAAAAACATTAACGTTGATATACCAAGAGATCAATTAGTCGTAATAACAGGTCTTTCAGGTAGTGGTAAATCTTCATTAGCATTTGACACTATTTATGCAGAAGGTCAACGGCGATATATGGAAACTTTCTCCGCATACGTTCGACAGTTCTTAGGGAATATGGAACGCCCTGATGTTGATAAAATAGATGGTCTTTCTCCTGTAATTGCAATTGAACAAAAAACGACTTCTAAAAGCCCTCGATCGACAGTTGGGACAATAACTGAATTATACGATTACTTTCGTTTACTATTTGCAAGAGTTGGAACAGCTTATAGTTATGTTTCAAAAGAAAAAATGATAAGCTATACAGATGAAAAAATACAAGAATTAATTATTCATGATTATTTTGGTCAAAAAGTGATTCTTCTTGCCCCTATTGTGAAATCAAGAAAAGGCCATTATCGTGAACTTTTTGATTCACTATCAAGACAAGGGTTCTTAAAAGTACGTGTAGATGGATTAGTGATTGATTTAACACCAGGAATGAAAGTTGACCGTTATAAAGCTCATAACATTGAGTTAGTTATTGACCGTTTTAGTGTTAAAAAAGATTCTGATTTTTTAAAAAGATTATCAGAGTCATTAATAACAGCGATGCATTACGGAGAAAATGTAGTCATGTTTTTAGAAATAGAGACTCAAAATACACGTTATTTTAGTCGTAATTTAATGTGTCCCAAATCAGGTATTTCATATCAGAATCCAGAACCAAATTCTTTTTCATTCAATTCACCTAAAGGAATGTGTCCTCAATGTAAGGGCTTAGGAGTTCAGTATAAGGTAAATGTAAAAAAAATAATTCCTGACAATAGTCTCTCTATAGCTCAAGGAGGACTTACCCCTCTTGGAACTAAAAAAAATAACTGGACTTATAAGCAGATTGAAACTATTTCTAAATGTTATGGTTTTTCTTTAAACGATCCTATTTCTTCCATTCCCAAAAAAGCATTAGAGATAATAATTAAAGGAAGTAAAGAAAAATTTGAAATACCATCTAAGGCTTTAGGAATTACAAGAAATTATAAAATTGACTTTGAAGGCTTTGAACACTACATTGAAAGTTCTTACCAAGAAGCTGCTTCGGCTAGTATAAAAAGATGGGCATCAAATTATATGGAAAGTCACACCTGTAGTCTTTGCAAGGGTTCAAGACTAAAAAAAGAAGCTTCTCACTTTAAAATCGGAAATCATACCCTTGCAGATCTTGTTAGTATGGATTTAAAAGACTTGCATCAATGGATTCAAACCCTTTCTTCTATCTTGAACAAGAATGAATTAAAAATAGCTACTGAAATAAATAAAGAAATTTTGGTAAGGCTTCAATTTCTTCTTGATGTAGGTTTGCAATATCTTCAACTCAATAGATCTTCAAAATCTTTATCTGGTGGTGAAGCACAAAGAATACGTTTAGCTACTCAAATTGGATCTCAATTAGTTGGAGTACTTTACATATTAGATGAACCCAGTATTGGACTACACCAGAGGGACAATGCCCGATTAATTAAATCACTTATTGCGCTTCGAGATTTAGGAAATTCTGTTCTGGTAGTTGAGCATGATAAAGAAATGATGTTAAGTGCGGATCATATAATTGATATTGGTCCTTTTGCTGGTAAAAATGGTGGAGAAATTATTTCCCAAGGTACACCTAAGTCTATTTTAAAGGAGAATACTATTACCTCTAAATATCTTAGTGGTGAAATGCAAATTGAAATACCAAAAAATCGCAGAAAAGGTTCAGGTAAACAAATAAAACTATTAGGCTGTACAGGAAACAATCTTAAAAATATTAGTGTTGATTTTCCTTTAGGTGTTATGATTGGAGTTACAGGTGTTTCCGGTAGTGGAAAATCAACATTGGTTAATGAAACACTTTACCCTATTTTAAATGCTAATATATTTAATGGTGTAAAAAAACCATTACCTTTTAAAGGTATTACAGGTATTCAAAATATTGATAAAGTTGTTGATATTAATCAAAGTCCTATTGGAAGAACTCCTAGAAGTAATCCAGCTACTTATTGTGGTGTTTTTAGTGAGATTCGATTACTATTCACCCAAACTCCTGAAGCAAAAATAAGAGGCTATAAACCTGGGAGATTTAGTTTTAATGTAATTGGTGGTCGTTGTGAAACATGCAAAGGAGGTGGAATGAAGGTCATAGAAATGAATTTTTTACCAGATGTTTATGTTGAATGTGAATCTTGCCAGGGAAAGCGTTTTAATCGTGAGACTCTAGAAATAAGATTTAAAAGCAAGTCTATATCGGATATTTTAAACATGCCAATAAATCAAGCTTGTTTATTTTTTGAAGCAATTCCTAAAATTCACAGGAAGTTAAAAATGATTAAAGATGTTGGTCTAGGATATATTAACCTTGGACAATCTTCAACTACGCTTTCAGGCGGAGAAGCTCAACGTATAAAATTAGCAAGTGAACTTTCCAAAAAGGACACCGGTAATACTTTATATATTTTAGATGAACCTACCACGGGACTTCATTTTGAAGATATCCGGGTGCTTTTGGGTGTTCTTAATGTTTTAGTAGATAAAGGAAATACTGTGATAATTATTGAGCATAATTTAGACGTTATTAAATATGTAGATCATTTAATCGATATTGGTCCCGAAGGAGGTCAATATGGAGGAGAATTAATATGTGTTGGCTCACCTGAAGAAGTAATAAAAAATAATAAAAGTCACACAGCTAAATTTTTGGCAAAAGAATTTAATAATAATTTAAGTCTTGTGTTGTAATGAATGAAAAACAAATAAAAAATTGGAACGAAACTAAAACAAACGATTCTTGGGCCTTATTCAAAATAATGAGTGAATTCGTCGAGGGTTACGAGAAATTAGGGTCTATAGGACCTTGTATTTCTATCTTTGGATCTGCAAGAACTCCAGAAAATCATCCAACATATAAACTCACTGTAGATATTGCTTCAGCTATCTCAAAAGCAGGCTATGGTGTAATTAGCGGTGGCGGTCAAGGTATTATGGAAGCTGCCAATAGAGGTGCGCAAAAAGCAGGTGGTGTTTCGGTGGGGTTAAATATAAATTTACCTTTTGAACAAAAAAGCAATCCATACATCGATCAAGATAAACTTATCGATTTTCAATATTTTTTTGTAAGAAAAGTAATGTTTGTAAAATACGCACAAGGATTTATTGTGATGCCTGGAGGAGTCGGAACATTAGATGAATTATTTGAGGCATATACTTTGATTCAGACCTCTAAAGTATCAAAGTTTCCAATTATTTTGGTAGGATCTTCTTATTGGAAAGGACTATTGGACTGGATTAAAGGAACTTTATTAGCAGAAAAAAACATTAGTTTTGAAGATTTAAATCTTTTTGAAGTAGTTGATACTGTTGAAGAAGTGATGGATTGCCTTAATCGCTTCCATGTAAAAGACAATTTTAAACCTAACTTTTAAATGCATAATTCTTATAAGCTGAGGTATTACTTATTATTGACAACCTTTTTTTTGATGATTTCGTCATCTCTTATGTCTCAGATGTATAAATATGATATAGACGCTACTTTAGACCCTAATAAAAAATTAATAAATATTAATCAAAAAATATCATTCTCAAATCCTTTTGACAGAAAAATCAATGAAATTTATCTTTTAGACTGGATAAACGCATATAAAAGCACTAAAACTCCTCTGGCCATTAGATTTGCTGAAGATTATAATCGTAGTTTTTATTTGTCTTTAAAAAGTAAACTTGGGTCCACTTTTATAGATTCCATTTTTGTGAAAAAAATGAAAATAAAATGGGAACGACTAGAAAAGCAACCAGATGTAATAAAAGTTTTTTTGCCGAAAAACTTAAAGCCAAATGATACCATTTCTTTTAATCTATCTTATTCTTTAAATATTCCTGACTCAAAATTTACAGGAATGGGTATAAGTGATTCTGGTTTGATTTATTTAAAACATTGGAATATTGCTTTGGCACCAATATACAAAAACAACTGGCTTCTTCACAGCAACTTGAACTTGGAAGATTATAGTGGAATGCCATCAGATTTTAATATTATATGGAACTATCCAAAAAATCTTTATTTAACAAGTAATCTTATTAATTCTTCTAACACTACTTCTGGAGAATATAAAACATCAAAATTTTCTGATTACAATCAATTACAAGCTGATTTTGTTTTTAATACTAAAAATAATTTTAAAGAGATTCAATTAGAAAACGGTAAAACAATAGTGACTGATTTATTACCTAAAGACAATAAAAATATTGAAATCAATGCAACTATAGAAAGAGTTGTTGATTATGCAGATTCATTATTTAGTCCATTTCCTAATAAAAAAATATTAATATTAAAATCAGACTATTTTAAAAATCCTTATTATGGATTAAATCAGCTTCAGACTGAAATAAAAATATCAAAAGAAAAATCAATTAATATCAAATTTTTCTCCGACACCTTTTTTTATGAAATTAAATTTTTAAAGGCTTATTATAGTAAATACATTAATCAAATGTTAACTATTGACAAAAGAAAAGAACATTGGATAACTGGAGGAATCCAAACCTATTCAATGATAAAATATATTGAAGATCATTATCCTAATGAAAAATTTCTTGGAAAATTAGCTGATTTTAAGATATTAGGAGTAAAACCATTAAAATCTTATAGTATAGCTAAATTAGGATTTAATGATGTTTATGAATACATATATGAATTTGCAGAGCGATCTAATCTTCAACAAGTTGATTTACTTTCTAAAGAAAAATTGACCAAATTAAATCAAAAAATTGCAAGCCCAAATCACGTAGGAGTTGGTTTAAGGTATATTGAGTCAATAAATAATAATTTTATATTTTCTAAAAAACTAAAAAAATATGTAAGATCTAGAGGATTACTAGACTTTGAAACTCATCTAAACGATGACAATAATTTAAATTGGTTTTTTGATGATTATTTAAGTAAACGTCGAGCTTATGACATACAGATAAGGGAACTTAAAAAAAATGATACTACTATAGAATTTAAGCTAAGAACTAAAAACAAGCGAAATCTGCCTCTTTTAATTGGTCTTGTTAAAGAGGATAAGTTAATAAAAAGTAAATGGGTTAGATTAAACAAAAAAGACACTATAATTTCTTGGGAAAGTGAAGATGCCGATTATGTTGTAATTAACCCCTTTATTAATTTCCCAGAATCAAATAAAGAAAATAATTGGAAGTCACTTAAAAGTCCTTTTAATTTAAAACCTTTAAAATTTACCTTAGTAAAAGATGGTGAAGACTTAAAAAAACAACAAGTATTTTTTCATCCTATATTTGACTTCAATGTGTATGATGGAATAACTACTGGTTTACGATTATATAACAGTAAAATAAAAAACCGCCCTTTTGAATTTGATTTTCATCCTCAATATACTTTTATAGAGAAAGATATAGTTGGTTTCTTCAAAACTAGCTATAAATTATATAAATCTGATAAAAGAAATTATTTAACTTATTTTAGATTATCTGGCAGTAGCTTTCATTACAATTCAAATTACAGATATTCAGTTTTAATTCCCTCAATTTCATGGTATTTTAGACCTGAAAATATAAGAGATAATAAACGACAACTTCTTCAATTAGCTTGGTATAATGTTTTTAGAGAGAAATCACCAAATATGCCGACTAATCCTGATTATAGTATCTTAAATATTAGGCACATATTTTCAAAAAATAATACTTTTAATTACTTAAGCTCAAAAACAAGTATTGAATTATCAGAGCCTTTTGGTAAAATTCAATTTAGTGGAGAAGCTCGAAAATTATTCCCAAGTGGAAGGCAATTAAGCGGTCGTCTTTTTATCGGAAAGTTCTTCTGGCATAAAACTACTGAAACTCAGTTTTTTGATTTTAATCTCAATCGTCCAACCGATTATTTGTTTCAATATCGATATTTAGGTCGCTCGGAAACATCAGGGGTATACAGTCAGCAATTTATTTCTTCTGAGGGTGGTTTTAAGTCAAAATTTAATGAGTCCACTGCAAATGATTTTATGATATCTTTTAACGCTTCAATGGGATTATGGAAATGGATAGAAATATATGGAGATGCTGGTATTCTTAAAAATATTGGTAGAGAAACAAAAACATATTTTGATTCTGGAATCAAGCTAAATTTTAGTCCGGATTATCTGGAAATATACTTACCTATATTTTCTTCCAATGGATTCGATATTATTCAGCCAAGGTTTGCAACAAAAATCCGATTTATTTTAGATCCTGGTTTTAAAACATTAACTAGTTTATTTACAAGAAGCTGGTTTTAGGATTTAATACTTTCAGTCAATTAACTTAAACACTTAAATTTTTTTGATTCCTTTTTTGTAAATTCGTTATTCCTTATGAAAATTGATAAGCAAAAAGAAGAACTTAAAATTAGTTTTGAAGACTTTAAAAAGCAAATCTTAGAGGATTACAAAATAGCATTTTTAAGCAGAGAATGTAGTGTATTGGGAAGACGTGAGGTTTTTTCAGGTAAAGGTAAATTTGGAATTTTTGGAGATGGAAAAGAATTACCACAACTTGCATTAAATCATTTCTTTAAAAACGGAGACTTTAGATCTGGATATTATCGTGATCAAACTCTTCTATTTGCTCAAGGTCTACTCACTGTAGAAAATGTTTTTGCTGCACTATACGCTGATCTAGATATCGAAAGAGAGCCTATGTCTGGTGGACGTCAAATGGGTGGCCATTTTGTTACATCTAGTAGAGATAAAGATGGTAATTGGTTGAAAATTATTGACAAGAAAAATCACAGTGGTGATATTTCACCTACTGGTTCACAAATGCCTCGCCTTTTAGGGTTAGCACAAGCATCTAAAATTTACAGAAATCATAAAACCAAAAGTAGAGAGCTCTTTTCGAAAAATGGGAATGAAATAGCTTGGGGAACAATTGGAAATGCGAGTACTAGTGAAGGTATGTTTTTTGAAACAATTAATGCTGCCGGTGTAATGCAAGTGCCAATGGTTATAAGCGTTTGGGATGATGGATATGGTATATCAGTTTCAAATAAAGACCAAACTACAAAAGAAAGTATTTCTGAGGCTCTAAAAGGCTTTAAAAGATCTGAAGATCAACTAGGTATAGAAATAATTTCAGTTAAAGGCTGGGATTATCTTGCATTGATTGAAGCATATCAATTTGCATCTAAACTAGCTAGAAAATCACATGTTCCTGTTTTAGTCCATGTTACTGAATTAACTCAACCTTTAGGACACTCTTCATCTGGATCACATGAACGTTATAAGTCAAAAAAACGTTTGGAATGGGAAAAAGAATATGACTGTAATACTAAAATGAGAGCATGGATTTTAAAAGAAGGTTTTGCTTCAGAAGAAGATCTTGAGATTATTGAAAAAAATATATCTAAAGAAGTTAAAACTTCAAAAACAAATGCTTGGGAGGCATATCAAAATCCAATTCTAAAAGAAAAAGAAATATTAAATACTTTTTTAGTACAAATCAAAAAACAAACTAATAACGATCCAAATGTCCAATTAATTTTTTCGGAATTGAATAGTGTTTTAGAATTAGGATATAAAGACATAATTTCTGCAGGTAGAAAGTTAAATTTACTAATTAAAAAAAAATCAATATCATCTTTGAAGAATTTTGAAAAATGGTTTTCAAAATTAAATTTTCTTATTAAAAATAAAATATCTTCAAATCTTTATTCAGTATCAATAGAAGAACTTCAGAAATATGAAGCCAAACCTCCAAAATATGATGAAAAATCTAATAGTGTTGATGGGCGTATAATTATTAGAGATAATTTTGAGGTTTTATTTAAAAAATACGACAACTTATTAATGTTTGGTGAAGATGTAGGTAAAATAGGTGATGTAAATCAAGGTTTAGAAGGCTTACAAAGTAAATTTGGTGAATTAAGAATTTCTGATACTGGAATTAGAGAAGTGACCATTGTTGGACAAGGAATAGGATTATCCTTAAGAGGATTGCGTCCTATTGCAGAAATTCAGTATTTAGATTATATACTCTATTGTATTCAAATTTTAAGTGATGATTTGGCATCAATGAATTACCGCACAGTAGGCAAACAAATTGCTCCTCTTATTATTCGTACACGAGGGCATCGGTTAGAAGGAATTTGGCATTCAGGTTCACCTATGGGTGGTATGATTCATCTTCTTCGTGGAATACACATATTGACACCTAGAAACATGACACAAGCAGCAGGATTTTATAATACTTTGATGCAAATTGAACAGCCGGCTATTGTAATTGAATCTCTTAATGGTTATAGATTAAAAGAAAAACTCCCTAACAATCTTGGAGAATATACTGTAGCTTTAGGTAGAATTGAGGTAATGAAACAAGGAACCGATGTCACAGTTATCTCATATGGCTCTACACTTCGTATTGTTCAGGACTCAGAAAAAAGACTTCTACAAGAAGGAATATCAATCGAAATTATTGATATTCAAAGTCTAATTCCTTTTGATTTAAATGAGGAAATTAGAAAAAGTATTGTAAAAACAAATAGAATACTAATTGTGGATGAAGATGTACCAGGGGGAGCTTCATCTTATATTTTACAACAATTAATAGAAAAACAAAATATTTTCTCTCTATTAGACTGTTCTCCCAAACTTTTGTCAGCAAAAGCTCACAGACCTGCCTATGGTGGAGATGGCGATTATTTCTCAAAACCTTCTGTAGATGATGTTTTTGAGTCGATTTACAGTATCATGAATGAATCCAATCCAAATAAGCATCCTCTATAATGAAGTCTAGATCGAAAATAATTTAAGTAATAAACTTTCTAATATTCGCTTGTTAGTTTGATTAACTCCTTTTATACCCTTACTCTTTAAGTCGGCATCTAAAACATGATTTAAAGCTAAAGTTATTTGACGCATATTAAGTCTATCTGCTGCAGACTGGTAATCTTTTATAAAAAAATGGTTTACACCGATAACTTTACTTGCTTCTGATTGAATAGAGAGACCTTTCAACAATAATAATTTCTGAAAATAATTGTGTAAACTTGATAAAATCAATACTAATGGATGGTTTTTAGAGTTTTTATTAAGGTATTGTATTATTTGAAAAGCTTTTGAGAAATTCCTCTTACCTATTGCGTTTTGTAATTCGAAATTATTAAATTTTTTACTAATCCCAACGTACTTTTCCACATCATCAGCAGTAATCACTTGATCTTTATTTATAACTAGTTTTAGTTTTCTCAATTCACTATCTAATCTACTTAAATTGGGGCCAATGTGTTCAGAAATTAAAACTGCAACAGAGGGAGATAGACTTAAGTTTAAAACTTTGGAATGATTTATTAACCAACTAATAATTTGATTTTCATATAATGGCTTTACAGTTAAAACAACACCTTTTTTTTCTGCAGCTTTATATAATTTTTTACGTTTATCAAAAGCTTTGTGCATAAAACAAAAGACTACAACACTTTTAATCATTGGTCTTTCTAAATATGTAGCTAATTCATCCAAAGATTCAGATGACATAGACTGGGCTTCTTTAATTATTACCAAATTATAATCTGCAATCATTGGGTAGCGTTTAGCAGTTTCTATAATTTGAGAAGCAATAACTTCTTTGCCGTAAAAAAGAGTATAATCAAAATCCCTAGAAATATTATCTACTAGTTTTGATGTAATGGTGTTCAAAATACTTTCAATATAATATGGTTCTGTACCTGACAGTAAATAAAAAGGAGCAAATTGGTATTTTTCAATTTTGGAAAGTAAGGAAGAGAACGCTTGCATTTTAAAATTTTATTGCACTTTTACAGTATGGAGAAACTTAATTTTCCAACCTTCAAGTTATTATTCAAAAATAAGGAAAATAAACTCTTTCTTTTTGATTCAATTCGCAAAAAATGGGTATTGCATACCCCAGAAGAGTGGGTCCGTCTTCATTGTGTGAATTATTTATTGAAAAACAAAGGTTATCCTGCTTCTTGGATCCAGATTGAAAAAGAAATAAAAGTTTACGGCACTCGAAAGCGGTTTGACATTCTTGTCTCAAATCCTATCGAAGGAAACCATATCCTAATTGAATGTAAAGCGCCCTCAATTAAGATTACCCAAAAAACTTTTGATCAAATTGCACGTTATAACCTTCAGGTAAAAAGTAAATATCTAATGATCACTAACGGATTTAATCATTATTTTTGCACTATGAACTACGAAAAAGAACAGTTTACATTCATGAAAGAATTACCAAAATATTCTCAAAAATCATGAAATCAATTTCTATTGTTCTTTTAAATTTCAATGGGCTAGACTTACTTAAAAAATTTCTACCCAAATTAATTGAATTTAGTCTTGAAGCAAATATTGTTGTTATTGATAATTGTTCTAGCGACAATTCATTGTCATGGTTAAATGAGTGCCATTCAGATGTTCAATGTATCAAATTAGATAAAAACCATGGATATGCTGGTGGTTATAATGAGGGATTAAAGCAAGTTAAAGCTAAATATTATTGTTTAATAAATAATGACGTATTGGTTACTGAAAATTGGCTTTCTCCCTTAATAAATCATTTTGAAACAAATCCTAATACTGCAATACTTCAACCTCATATTTTGGATTATAACAAGCCTAGTCATTTTGAATACGCTGGCGCAGCTGGAGGATTTATTGATTCAAATGGTATTCCTTTTTGTAGAGGAAGAATTTTAAATAATTGTGAAGAAGACTTTGGGCAATATGACAAGACTAATAAAATATTTTGGGCAAGTGGCGCTTGCTTTTTTATTCGAAGTAAAGTTTTTTGGAAAATTGGTGGATTTGATGTCGATTTTTTTGCCCATCAAGAGGAAATTGATTTATGCTGGCGTGTCTTTAATCAAAATTACGATATAACTTCTTTAGGCGTGTCTAAAGTGTTTCATGTGGGCGGTGCAACTTTGCCCGTTTCATCAAGGAAAATATATTTAAATCATCGAAATTCCTTATTTATGTTAGTTAAAAATCTACCAGCTAAAGATCTGCACAAGATTATATTTAAGCGACTATGTATTGATTTTTTTATAGGTGGAGTGTATTTTGTTCAATTAAAATTTTCTTCTACTTTGGCAATATTTAATGCACATATTGCATTTTATAAGAATTATAAATTAATGAAGTCAAAACGTTCATTAGGAAATTTCAAAACAGATTTTTTTTATACAAAAAGCATTATTTTAAATTTTTTTTTGTTGAGAATTTTAAATTTCAGTGATTTGAATGAAAATAATAAATAATTTCAGTTAATTTGTATATCTTAATTTTAATTTAACAATATTATGAAAAAAGCTATCGCTTTAGTGATCTCAGGATTATTACTATCCTCTTGCGTATCACAAAAGAAATTTACAGAATTAGAAGAGTTACAACAAAATACCAAAAATCTCCTTGATTCTGCAACGGTAAAACTAAATACCTGTAATGATGAAAAAGATGCTGCATTAGCTTCCTTTGCTACATTAGCTGAACAAAATAAATTTTTAGCTGCAAACAATCAAGATTTAATAAATAATATTGGAAACCTTACTACTCTTTCTCAAAAAGGTGCTGAAAATCTCGAAATGTCTTTAGAGAGTATGAAGGAAAAAGATATCCGTATTCAACGAATGCAAGATGCAGTTACTAAAAAGGATTCAGTAACTCTAGCATTAGTGACTAGCCTCAAAGGAGTATTAGGTGATCTAAGCGATGACGATATTGAGATAAATGTTGAAAAAGGAGTTGTATATGTTTCTATTTCCGATAAGTTATTGTTTAGAAGTGGTAGTTATACAATTACTTCAAAAGCTAAGGTCGTACTTGGTAAAGTAGCTAAAGTAGTTAATAACAAGCCAGAACTAGAATTTATGGTTGAGGGTCATACAGATAACGTGCCAATTAAATCAGATGGGATTTTAGATAACTGGGATCTTTCTGTAAAAAGAGCTACTGCTGTTGTCCGAATACTTGAAAAAGATTTTGGTGTTTCCCCGGCTCGAATGACCGCTTCAGGAAGAAGTTCTTATGTTCCTCTTGCAGATAACGACACTTCTGCAAATCGAGCTAAAAACAGACGTACACGTATAGTAGTTCTTCCAAAATTAGATCAGTTTTATGATTTAATCGACGAGGGAATGAAAGCTTCTAAATAAAAAATACTTCTTCCAAAAAAAACACACCAAAAGGTGTGTTTTTTTTATAATCTTTCTAGGGATCCTAACCCTATTCTTATTACATTATATGACTCATGAGTTAAATCTATCAAAGTTGAAGGAATATTACCTCAAAATCGTTTGATAGCATCAAATCAATTTTAGATTTCTAAGACTCAAAAATAATATCTGGATCAGTAGCGTAGTTAATTATTTCGTCAGGATCATCCAAATACGGTGATATAAGCGGAGCACTTAATAAGTGAAGTAAATGTTTTAATATTTTATCACTAAAGATTCTAACACTATTTTTTTTGAAAAGGTTTTGGAGGCTTTTTAGTTAAATTCATTGGAGTAACACAGTTTGAAAGCTCACTAATATCTTTATAAAGAAAACTTAAAGGTGCATTTTCAACTTGATTCCTTTAATTTTAGCAAAACGATTAAGTAAATTAAAACTTGTGCTTAAACTGCCTATCTATAATCAGTATCGGTTGGAAAAATAACTAAACCTCCATTATTAATTATTTTAGCTGCTTTTTGAAGGATTTTAAGATTGGAGTTTTAGAGTAAAAATTTGTAAAAAAGCCATTCTACTAATTTATCTTCAATTTAGCAAATCTTAATAATAATTTTTTAACACCAAAACCTTTAAAATCAATAGCTGCTTTTTGATCATTTCCAATTCCTTCAATAGACTTGACAACTCCTCTTCCAAAGCGAGCGTGCTCTACATTCATTCCATTAGATAAACTAACAATAACTAATGAGTCAGTAGACTTTTTTTCGTCTATTTTACGAAGTTTTTGTAACTGAGAGGAGGTTGGAGTTGTGTTGCTATTATTGTTAGTTGTTTTTATTAGTGGTCTATCCAAATTCGTAGGTTTTCCCCAAATAGAATTATTCATGGTAGGTTTATAAGTATAATCATCTTTAGGGATAATTTGATTTAGATATTTAGAATCAATTTCATCAATAAATCTGCTTGGTTCAGCATCAATTAACTTACCCCAGCGATAACGAGAAAGCGTAAATGATAAAAATGCTCTCTCTTTGGCACGAGTGAGGGCAACATAAAATAAACGGCGTTCTTCTTCCAATTCTGATCTTGTATTCAAACTCATAGCGGAAGGAAGTAGATCTTCCTCTACTCCAACTATATAAACGTAGGGAAACTCTAAGCCTTTAGATAAATGAATTGTCATTAATGCTACTCTATCACTGTCAGGATCATCTTCTTTATCAAGATCAGTAGCTAATGCCACATCTTCTAAAAATTCAATTAAACTAGCAGATTCATCTGCTAATTCTTGTTGTCCTTCAGTAAAATCACGAATTCCATTTAACAATTCTTCAATATTTTCTATTCTTGCGATTCCCTCTGGTGTAGCATCTTTTTTTAATTCTTGAACTAAACCTGTTTTCTTAGTAACCAAGTCTGTAATTTCAAAAGCATTAAGTGATTCGTTCTCAATTTTAAAGCGCTCAATTAAAGTTGAAAAATTACTCAACTTAAGTAGGGTGCCAGAATTTAAAGGGATCTCAAGTTCTTTTGCTCTTATAACAGTTTCTAATAGTGGTAGATTATGTTTATTAGCTGCAACTACAAGTTTATCAACTGTTGTTTGTCCAATTCCTCTTGGTGGATAATTAATGATCCTTTTTAAGCATTCTTCGTCTTTTGGATTAACCAAAATACGTAAATATGCTAAGACATCTTTTATCTCTTTTCTTTGATAAAATGAGAGTCCTCCATAAATCCGATACGGAATATCTCTTTTTCTTAGAGCATCTTCCATAGATCTAGACTGAGCATTTGTACGATATAAAATTGCAAAATCTGCATTCTTTCGTTGTTCCTGCATTTTAAAATCAAAAATACTAGAAGCTACATGACGTCCTTCTTCAGCATCAGTGGCTAAACGATTAACCTGTATGAGATCTCCTTCGGTATTTGAAGTCCAAACAACTTTATCTATTTTTGACACGTTATGACTAATAATAGAATTAGCGGCATTGACAATCATTTTAGTAGATCGATAATTTTGTTCTAAACGATACATTACAACATTGTCGTAATCTTTTTGAAAATTCAGTATGTTATTTATATTAGCCCCACGGAAGGCATAAATACTTTGGGCATCGTCTCCTACTACACAAATATTCTGATATCTATCAGATAATGCTTTTACTATAAGGTATTGAGAATGATTAGTATCTTGATACTCATCAACTAAAATATAACGAAACCGTTCTTGATATTTTGCTAAAACATCAGGGTAACGATTTAACAACTCATTAGTACGTAATAACAAATCGTCAAAATCCATAGCACCGGCTTTGAAACACCGTTCTACATATTCATTATATATTGCGCCCATCTTTGGTCTTCTGGACATAGCGTCAGACTCTTGTAAATCAGAATCATTAAAATAAGCTTTAACGGTTATTAAACTGTTCTTAAAAGCTGAAATTCGGCTTCTAATCTGCTTATACTTATAGATGTCTTTTTCAAGCCCCATTTCTTTAATAATAGAAGCAATTAAACGATCAGAATCTTGTGTGTCATAAATAGTGAAATTAGAGGGGAATCCTAGCTTATCAGCTTCTTGGCGTAAAATTCGTGCAAATACGGAATGAAAAGTTCCCATCCATAAGTTTTTAGACTCACTCTCCCCTACTAAAGCTCCAATTCTTTCTTTCATTTCTCTGGCAGCTTTATTAGTGAAAGTTAAAGCTAAAATTGAGAAAGAATCTATTCCTGAAGCCATCAGATTAGCAATGCGATATGTCAGAACTCTTGTTTTTCCAGAGCCTGCACCAGCAATAACAATTAAAGGACCTTCACGATGTAATACAGGTTCTCTTTGAGCCTCATTTAAGGTGTTTAAATAGTCAGAATTAATGTTTGTCATAAAGTTTTTAAAAATAGGCAATTACTTATTTTCAAAACCTTTAATTTAAATTAATTATAAACAACTATATTTAAAAACACATTTTATTAACTTCTAATCAATAAACTGATGAAACAAACATTATTAATATTATTACTTGGTAATTTCATGTCTTTTGGTATCATAAAAGCGCAATTAAACGAAAAAATATTTGATAATATAGAACCTAAACTGATCGAATGGAGGCATCATATTCATCAAAATCCAGAATTATCTAATCGAGAATTTAAGACTGCAGAATATGTTACAAATCATCTAGAAAAATTAGGTATTGAAGTTAAAACTGGAGTAGCTCATACAGGCGTAGTTGGTGTACTAAGAGGAAAAAATCTTGGGAAAGTTGTTGCTCTTCGAGCAGACATGGATGCCCTTCCCGTCACAGAGCGAAATAATCTACCTTATAAATCCAATGTAGTTTCAGAATTTAATGGTCAAGAAACGGGTGTTATGCATGCTTGTGGCCATGATACTCATGTTTCAATATTGATGGGTGTGGCAGAAGTACTTTCACAAAATAAAGATTTTGCTGGAACTGTAAAATTCATTTTTCAACCAGCAGAAGAAGGACCGCCTCCGGGTGAAAAAGGAGGTGCAAAGTTAATGGTTGAAGAAGGTGTTTTAAAAAACCCTAAAGTTGATGCTATTTTTGGATTACATATTAATTCAGGAACTCATGTAGGGAAGATAACCTACAAACCAGGCGGAATGATGGCTGCTTCTCAACGTTTTGTTATAAACGTTAAAGGGAAACAAGCACACGGATCAACTCCATGGCAAAGTGTTGATCCAATTGTAGCGAGTGCTCAGATAATAAATGGACTTCAAACATTAATTAGTCGTGAATCAGAATTGACAAAAGAAGGTGTTGTTTTATCTATTGGTTCTATTCATTCAGGAATCCGTTTTAATATTATACCTGAAAATCTAGAAATGATTGGAACAATTCGAACTTTAGACAAAAGAATGAAAGAGTTAATTAGAGAAAGAATGGAGGAAATGGTGCCAACAATTGCTAAAGCGTTTCGTGCTGAAGCAACAGTAGAAATTCAAGATGGAGCTGATATCACATACAATCATTTAGGTCTCACCAAGCAAATGCTTCCAACTCTTCAGCGCGTAGCTGGGCTAGAAAATGTTTTTGAAATAGATGCTATAACAGGCGCTGAAGATTTTTCTTATTTCCAAAATGAAATTCCAGGATTCTTTTTCTTTTTAGGCGGTACTCCTTTATATATTAAAGAAAGTGATGCGCCTTCTCATCATACTCCCTCTTTTTCTGTAGATGATTCGAGCATGAAATTGGGGGTAAAAGCTTTAACAAATTTAACCTTAGATTATCTTAAGAAAAAATAAATTAATTCTTGAAAATATCTAATTCAATTTTAAATCAAACACCGGAAAATTATTCTGTCTCGATTTCTAAACAATAGCATTTAACTGAATGTTTAGTGCGTTTATGTTTTATTATTTAATACGATTTAAGAAAAGAGAAATATTTAGTAACGTTTAAAAATAAGTAAAACTTTAATCACTAATACATGGTTAACTAATGCACACATTTATCATATATTTGGCTTACTTTTTAAAAATATGATT
>CAJWAE010000019.1 GCA_913020075.1 uncultured Flavobacteriaceae bacterium | reverse complement strand
TTAGCACTAGCTCTTGCATTAATATTAATTGTTTTTCGATTTAGAAAAAAAACAACCATTTTAAAGAAAATTAATAAAAATTTAAAGAAAATTAAATCTGAATTGGATGAAAGCGATTTAATCTTTTTTGATAAAATATTCAGGTCACATCCAAAGGCAGTAAAATACCAAGACTTGATGAATTTGTTTGATAATACACTTGCGTATGAAACAAAGATTAAAAAAATTGGAGCTGCTAAAATCAGAATAGATACTATTTTATGTAAGTATTGTAAATCAAATGACTTTATTATCCAATCAAAAAAGAACATTCATGATAGTCGAATTAAAGAAATGTTTTTAGGGATTAATTAAAGGGTTTAGATAATATACCAACATAGCGAAGCACTCCCAAAAAAGAAAGTGAATTTATTTAGACCTATTGGGGATAGCTTTTTAAACTTTTTTATCAGATTTTTTGACTTTTAGATCACTGGCCGAACAATAATCGAACAAATATCCATAATAAAAAACCCTAACATATTTTTTGTAAATATATTAGGGTTTTAACTAGTGGAGTCGGAGGGAATCGAACCCTCGTCCAAACAAGTGATTCAATAGCTTTCTACAAGTTTAGCTTTCGTTTGATTTTCGAGGTATAGCTGATCGAAAACTATCCATTATACCCTTAACATCATAAATTGTAAAACGCAACCGATGCCCCTACGTTTCGATGTTGACTTTTATGGTGCCTCAATATAAATCGCCGTCAACAAGGGCTATCCAGAGACATCCAGCTTCCCGACCTAGTCAGGACTTGGCATTAACATACTATAATTCTGTTAATTATGCAGCTAGAGCGTAGTTATTTTCGCCATTTAAAAATATGAAAAATGAGATTTACGAGCTCTAATTCAGCGCTCGACTTGCTTACCATTTCATGCGTCCTGCTGTCAAAACCAGTCGACCCCATGAGTTTCAATGAACTTAATCGGAGACGAAATTACAAATATTGATTCAAACTTTAGATTTAAGTGAGATATTTAATTTTAACTTATTAGATTAATTATTGGATCCTTTGAGGGCTTGCGCAAGAATTAGTAATATATTTGCAGCGCCTAAAAAAAACGCCATGACAGTTATTAAAAATATTGCCATTATTGCACACGTAGATCACGGAAAAACAACTTTAGTTGATAAAATCATGTATCACTGTCAATTGTTTCGAGATAACGAAAATACTGGAGATTTAATACTTGACAATAACGATTTAGAACGTGAACGCGGTATTACTATTACTTCTAAAAATGTTTCAGTTGTATACAAAGACACTAAGATCAATATTATTGACACTCCTGGTCACGCAGATTTTGGTGGAGAAGTGGAACGAGTTTTAAATATGGCAGATGGCGTTTTATTGTTAGTTGATGCTTTTGAAGGGCCTATGCCTCAAACTCGTTTTGTACTTCAAAAGGCAATTGATTTAGGATTAAAACCCTGTGTTGTGATAAATAAAGTAGACAAAGAAAATTGTACTCCAGATGAAGTTCATGAGAAAGTTTTTGATTTGATGTTTGAGTTAGGTGCTGAAGAGTGGCAGTTAGATTTCCCAACCGTTTATGGTTCTGCAAAAAATAACTGGATGAGTGATGATTGGAAAAACGAAACATCAAATATTGAACCTTTATTAGATATGGTTATAGAACACGTTCCAGTTCCCAAATTTGAACCTGGTTCGACGCAATTATTAATTACCTCATTAGATTTCTCATCATTTACCGGAAGAATTGCCATCGGAAGGGTTCAAAGGGGATATATATCTGATGGTCAGCAAATTGCTCTAGTAAAAAGAGATGGTTCAATAAAGAAAAGTAGAATAAAAGAAGTTTTTATTTTTGAGGGTCTTGGACGTAAAAAGGTTCAAAAGGTTGAAACGGGTGATATTTGTGCTTTAGTGGGTGTTGAAGGCTTCGAAATAGGAGATACTATTTCAGACATCGAAAACCCTGAAGGGTTAAAGTCAATTTCAATTGACGAGCCAACAATGAGTATGCTATTTACTATAAACGATTCTCCATTTTTTGGTAAAGATGGAAAATTTGTTACTTCTCGTCATATTAAAGATCGCTTAACAAAAGAATTAGAAAAAAACTTAGCTCTCAGATTAGGAGAAACGGGCAGTGCAGATAAGTTTATGGTTTTTGGACGAGGAGTATTGCATTTGTCGGTATTGATTGAGACTATGCGACGCGAAGGATATGAATTACAAATTGGTCAACCTCAAGTTATTATAAAAGAAATAGATGGTATTAAATGTGAGCCTATTGAAGAGCTTACAATAGATCTTCCTGAAGACGTTTCTGGAAAAGCAGTTGAGTCAGTAAGTCTAAGAAAAGGAGAAGTGCTTTCTATGGAGGCTAAAGGAAATCGTATGATTTGTGAGTTTTTAATTCCTTCAAGAGGAATTATCGGATTGAGAAATCAATTATTAACAGCAACTGCAGGAGAAGCGATCATGTCACACAGATTTAAAGAGTATCAACCCCTAAAGGGTACTATTCCAGGACGTATTAGCGGTTCTTTAGTCTCAATGGAAAATGGTACAGCAATTCCGTATTCAATAGATAAATTACAAGATCGTGGAAAGTTTTTTGTAGAGCCTGGAGAAAACATATATGAAGGTCAAGTTATCGGCGAAAATTCACGTCAAGATGATATGGCAATAAATATCACAAAAGCTAAAAAACAAAGTAATGTTCGATCTTCAGGTGCAGATGATAAAGCTAAAATTGTACCAGCAATCAAATTTTCACTTGAGGAGGCTTTAGAATATATTCAAAAAGATGAATATGTTGAAGTGACTCCAAAGTCTCTTCGATTAAGAAAAATATATTTAAATGAAACAGATAGAAAGCGTCAAAAAATTTAGAGCTAGCTTTTAGCTAAGACTTCATTTATGTTTCCATTTTCACATTGAAAAATTTTCCCAGGAAACTTTACTATCATATTATAATCATGAGTAGCCATTATTACACTCATTCCTTCCGCATGAAGTTTTCTGAATAAAAGCATAATCTCTTGGCTTGTTTCAGGATCTAGGTTGCCTGTTGGTTCATCTGCGATAATCAATTCCGGATTATTTAGTAGCGCCCTCGCAATAGCAACACGTTGTTGTTCACCGCCAGAGAGTTCAAATGAAAATTTATTTGAATTTGCAGAAACATTAACAAGACTTAGGACTTCAGAAACTCTCTCTTTGATCTTTATTTTTTCTTTCCATCCTGTTGCTTTTAAAACAAAAGCAAGATTCTCATAAATTGTTCTGTCTGGGAGTAGTTTAAAATCCTGAAAAACAACTCCAATTTTTCTTCTTAAAAGAGGAATTTGTTTATCTTTTAGCTGGGTAAGATCGTATCCAACTATACTTCCAGTTCCAGATGTTAATAGCAAATCCCCATAAAGCACTTTAAGTAAACTACTTTTGCCACTTCCTGTTTTACCAATTAGGAAAACAAATTCTCCTACATTCAAATTAAAATTAATATCTGAAAAAATAACATTTCCCTCATTTATAATTGTTGCTTTGTCAAGTAAAACAATTCCTTTTTGCATAAAAAATATAGATTTTTTCTAAAGGTATGTTTTTTGAATTATTCTTAAATATTTTGTTCATAAATTATATTTTATAAAATTCTTTAATGTTTATGGTATAATTCTAATCTACTATCTTTATAAGGATGATAAAATCATTAAAATTTACATTTATTTTAGTAATGTCACCATTTCTTTTGTGGTGTCAATTATATGACTATCATCATGTTAATGAAAATGGGAAACATTTTTTTGGTTTAAATTATTTTCCTGCTTCTTGGCAGTCTAATGTACTTTTTGGAGACGCATATAATGATGATGATTTAAATAAAATCATTGAATTTAATACCATTTCAAATGCTCTTAGATTAAACTTCATAGATGCTGAAAAAATGTTAGAGCAGTTTAGAAAAGATTATCCCAACTCTTTCGAATCTGAATCAATAAATTTTGACGTTGCCAATTTTTATTTTAAGAATGAAAAATATCGATATGCTTTAAAATGGTTTTTACGCGTATCAGAAAATCAAGTCTCAAAATTAGAACGACCAGCCTTTAATTTCAATAAGGGATATACTCTGTTTTCCGCTAAAAGGTACAAACAAGCTAAGCCTTATTTATATAATGTTAGAGATAATAAAACATTTGAGTCGGATGCACACTACTACTTAGGTCATATTGCTTATCAGCTTGAAGATTTTGATGAAGCTGTGTCTCAATTCAGTAATATTTCTAATCCATCTCAAAAAGATAATTTATCTTATTTTCAGACAGATATGAATTTTCGTTTGGGTCGTTTTGATAAGGCAATTGAATTAGGTAAAATTGCTTTACAAAACTCTCAACCTGATATAGTCTCTGAGGTATCAAAAATTATTGGGGAGAGTTATTTTAATCTTGAAAAATATTCCAATGCAGTACCATATCTTGAGTCTTATCTTGGTAAAAAAGGCACTTGGGAAAATAATGATTTTTATCAATTAGGGTATGCTTTATATCAAAATAGTGAATATCAAAAAGCAATAAAACAATTCAATAAAATTATTGGTAAAAAAAATTCTTTAGCTCAAAATGCATATTATATTTTAGCAGATTGTTATATAAAAACAAATCAAAAGCTTGCAGCTCAAAATGCATTTAAAAGCGCATCAAGAATGAATTTTAATGCCCTGATTAAGGAAGATTCATCCTTGAATTATGCTAAACTCAGCTATGAAATTGGTAATATATATGAAAACATACCTGAGGTCTTATCTGATTTTATAGATGATTATCCTAAAAGTAGTCAGATTATACTTATGGAAGAGTTATTAGTTAATTCATATACAAAATTGGGTAATTATAAAGCTGCTTTAAATATTTTGGATGATAAAAGTGGTTATAAAAATGAAGTTATATTACAACGTGTTCTGACTTTAAAGGGAATTCAAGACTTCAAAAGCGGACTCTATTCACAATCGAGTTCTTTATTTGAAAGGTCAATAAAGCTTAAAGAAGATAAAGTATTAGAGGCATATTCACTGTATTGGCTAGGTCGTTCTGAATATGAACGTAATTTATTTGATAATGCATTATCTTTTTATAAAAGTTTTAAAAAGCACCCACAAAAGAATTCTATAAAATCCTTCGAACGTTTAAGCTATGACATGGCTTATGTATATTTTAAATTAGGTGAATATGATTATGCTTTATCTTTTTTTAAAGACTTTAACTCAACTAACGATCATCTAGATGTAAATTATCAGCATGATACCTTCTTGCGAATTGGAGACTGTGAATTTGCTTTGAAAAAATACTGGCCCGCAATTGAATATTATAATTATGCTATTGCTTTAAACTTTCGCTTGGGTGCTTATGCCACTTATCAAAAAGCTATTAGCTATGGTTTTGTCGATCGAAACTTAAAAAAAACTGAATCTTTAATATGGTTAATTGATAATTATAAAAATAATCAACTGGTTGATGACGCTATATTTGAATTAGCAACTATTTATGGAAGTGAAGGGAATAGTGATAAGGCTATTGAATCATATGACAAGTTGATAGAAGGTTTTGAAAATAGCCCTTATTTAGCTCGATCTATTTTGAATAAAGGATTGATACTTTATAACGAAGAACAATATGATAAGGCTAAATTAATTTTGGAAAAGGTTGCTTTAAAATATAGAAATTTTCCTCTAGCACATCAAGCTGTTAAAATATTAAAAGAAATCTCCGTAGATCAAAGTGAAGTTGGAGTTTTTTCTAATTGGATTAAAACTAATAAGTTGAATACTTTTACGGATATTGAGCTTGAAAAAACAGCTTTTAGTGCTGCTGAAAAACAATTTATAGAAGGTAATTTTAAAGGAGCAGAAAAGCGGTTAAAAGAATATTTAGAAAACTTTCCACAAGGAGTCTTTAATAAATCAGCTATTTTTTATTTAGCTGAAATTTACTTCGAAAAAGAACTTTTTGATAAAGCATTAGTTTATTATGAATCTTTGATTCAAAGTGATATTTCTAATTATACTGAAAAAGCTATAGTAAGGGGAGTAACTCTTTTAAAATATAAAAATAGCACGAATGAGTTGATCCCTTATCTTGAAAAATTAATTCAAATTGCTTCATTTGATGAAAATAAACGATTCGCCTCATTAAATCTTATGCAAAGTTATTATGAAACAGATCAATTCTTTTTAACTATTGAGATGTCAAACATTGTATTGGATTATCCTTTACTTGAATCAACTATTAAATGGGATGCATTAAAGCTCAAGGCACGTTCTGCTTTAATGTTAAAAGATTTAGTTATCGCTGCAGAAGCATATCAGATACTAGAAAGTGCACCTCAATCAGAATTAGTTGCGGAGGCATTTTATTTTAAAGCTGATCAATTGTTTAAGCATAAAAAATATGAAGATTCGATTAAGATTATAATGAATATTGCTGCTAATGGTTCTCAATTGGGAGTATGGAATGCAAAATCTTTATTGTTGCTTGCTAAAAATTATTTTGCACTAGAAGATTCTTTTCAAGCGAGTTTTGTTTTAGAATCTTTAATAGACAATTTTGAAATCTTTCCAAAAATAACTGAAGAAGCAAAATCTTTATTGAAAACTTACAATGTCAAAGCAGCATTGGAAAATAGATCTGTAAATAATCCAAGAAATGAAAATTAGAATATTCAATATTTTGTTGTTATTAGTAGTTTTTTTGACTTTTCAGCTTTATGCACAAGAAGAAGATATTGGTACGCAACAAGTTTTGATTATAAAATCATACACTCCAAGTCTATCAAATTCATTTAAAATAAATTCTAGTCCTCAAATCCCCGATAGTTTAAAACTAAAAAATAAAATTTTAGAGTTTAAGATTATCCCCGTACCAGCATTGTCAACTTTTGTTCCTAATAAAGCAACACCTTTAAAATTGAAAAAACGTTCTTCTGAGACACCTTTTAATACCATTTTTAATGGTGGATTTGGAACAAATGGTCAAGCTTATTTAGATATTTCTAGTGTAATTGAACTGGATCGTTTGCAGCGTTTTGGCATTAAAATATACCGAGATGGATATAGAAATGATATAGTCAACACTAAACTTAGGAGTAATCAAGGTTTTACTAAATTTGGAATTCATCATAACCTTAGAAGTAGCTATTATAATGTAAATACATTTACACAATTTGTTTCAATAAAAAATAATTATTTTGGTTTATATAAAAGAGATTGGGATTCTTTTTTATTAAATAATATTAACCCTGAAATTAATCGTAATTATTTTAAAATTAGAACAAGTTTGAATTGGTATGATTTTTTTATTCGAAGTATTGAATTTCAAGCAAATTTAACCTCAGATAATTTTAAAACTTCTGAACAGCAACTCTCAGTTAATTCAAATTTTGAGATTGATTTAGGAGATGGAGAATTAATTGCAAAATTAGGACTCAAGGGAATAAACACCTCTTTTGAACAGTCCTATTTTGTTGATGGAGTTAATGATTACACTCAAGGAATTAGTTCTTTAAACTTATATTATACAAACACTTCAAATGAGTTAAAATTTAAAATTGGAGCAGGATTAGCATATGTTCAAGGTGTTAATGATTTTGATAAAAAACTTTTGTATTATCCTAAAATTGAAATTTCTTATCAAAATTCTAAGAATGTAATGATCCCATATTTTTCATCAAATGGAGGGGTAAATTTTAATTCTTATCAATCACTGACTATTGAAAATCCTTACTTAGCACCATACACTAATCTTAAGCCAACATTTAAAAAATATAATGCCACTTTAGGAGTAAAATCAAGTTTGGCTGCAGTCTTGAATTTTGATTTTGGATTTATTTATGATCAAATTAAAAATTTTAAATTATTTGAACGTTTACCTTTTGATCATAAAAATAATAACATTCCATACAGGTTGTCAAATGCTTTCGAGGGGAAATATGCTAACGTTAATTTATATGGCATTAGAGCAGCATTACAAATCGATCTTACTAAAAATAATTATGTTCGATTTGAAACTTTTTATAATCATTATGATTCCACAGATCAACAAATCCTCTGGAATATTCCTTCAATTAAGTTAAACTGGGAGGGTCAGTTTCAATGGAAAAATAATTTAACTTTAACTTTTCAAGGAACTCTTATTGGTGAACGTTTAGTTGCTTTTAGACCAATATTTATTGGTCAAGAAATTGAAGAAGCTCAATATCAACAGGAAAAAATACCAAATTTCATGACTACTACTACCCATTTGACTTATAAGTTATCTCAACAGTTTGATGTTTTTTTAAAGGCCAAGTTAAATTCAAGTGGTATTCATGGTGAATGGGCTTATTATAACCAACCCTCATTACTAATGTTAGCTGGAATTACTTATAAATTTGATTTTCAATATTAATTTTTTAAAAAGTACCGGAAAAATATTTTAATTTCGGCTTTTGAATTTATTACATTTGCAGAATTACTTTTTACAAGCTAAATTAAAATAATTTTATTATTAATTTTTAAATGAAAAGATCACTCTTACTTAGTTTTATTTCAATTTATTTTTTGCTATTGTCGTCTTGTCAAAATAAAGTTGACTTATTGGTTCATAATGCAAAAGTCTATTCTATGGGTCCAAGTGGAAACAATGCATCTGCTTTTGTTGTTGACAAAGGTAAGTTCATTGAAATAGGAGGTGAAGAGCTTTTAAATAAATATTCTGCAAGGAAAGTTTTAGATCTTCAAACTCTTCCTGTTTATCCAGGTTTTATTGATTCTCATTGCCACTTTTTAACTTTAGGGTTAAGTCTACAAGAAGTAGACCTAAAAGGCACAAAAAGTTTTGATGAAGTTTTAGAACGTTTGAGTAGTTATGAAGATAGAAAGGCTATAATTGGAAGAGGTTGGGATCAAAATGATTGGAAAAATAAAGATTTGCCCAATAAAGAGAGTTTAGACAAATTATATCCAAATATACCAGTTGCCCTTCGCAGAATAGATGGACATGCTCTTTTAGTGAATCAAAAAGCATTAGACTTAGCTGGAATTACTTTAGAAACTAAAATTGAAGGTGGAACAATTGTTAATGAAAATGGTTTACTGACAGGTGTTTTAATTGATGCTCCAATGAGATTAGTGAATGCAATACTTCCAAAACCTTCAGTTGAAGATAAAATTGAAGCACTTAAGAAAGCCGCTGAAATTGGTTTTTCAAATGGTTTAACGACAGTGTCAGTTGCAGGAATGAGTAAAGATGATATCTTTCTTGTAGACAGTCTTCAGAAAGAAGGTTTACTTAACATGCGTGTTTATGCCATGATCTCCAACACTAAGAAAAATATGAATTTCTTTCTTAATAGCGGACCATTAAAAACAAATAAACTCAATGTAAGATCTTTTAAAATATATGCTGATGGTGCCCTAGGATCTAGAGGTGCAGCCTTAAAAGAAAATTATTCTGATTTAAAATATCACAAAGGAGAGTTTATAACTTCCAAAGATTCGATAGAAGCATTGGCTTATAAATTAGCAACTACTCCTTTTCAAATGAATACTCATGCTATAGGTGATAATGCTAACAAAATTGTTCTAGAAGCTTACAAAAAAGCTTTAGTTTTTTCGGATGATCCTAGATGGCGGGTTGAACACGCTCAAATTATAGATACAGCCGATATTAAATTGTTTAATAGAAAAATTTTACCTTCAGTACAACCAACCCACGCAACTAGTGATATGTACTGGGCAGAAGATCGTCTAGGTTCGGACAGATTACTCGGGGCTTATGCGTACAAAACGCTTTTAGATCAATCTTCTAGAATCGCTCTAGGAACTGATTTTCCTGTAGAGGAAGTAAGTCCTATTATGACTTTTTATGCTGCAATAGCACGTATGGATAAAAAAGGTTTCCCCAATAGCGGTTATCTACCTCAAAACAAATTGTCTAGATACGATGCCTTGAGCGGAATGACTATATGGGGAGCTTATTTTAATTTTGAAGAAGACGAAAAGGGGTCTATAGAGTCAGGAAAAGTTGCTGATTTTGTTATTTTAGATCGTGATATCATAAGTATCGCTGAAAAAAATATTCCTAAAGTAAGGGTTGTAGCTACTATTTTAGATGGAAATATAGTTTATAGTAACCGTATTAATTAGATTTTATTTAAAATTTTAACTAAAACTCATAAAATCTATTTATATTTTTTGATTTTTTTAATAAAATTTAAATATTCAATTAAATTTATAAACCATTTTGTAAATAATAATAAATTATTTACAGCGTATCATTATATTTGGTAAAATTTATAATTTATGTGTGGAATTGTTTGTGCTTTTGATTTAAAGCAACCATCAGATTTATTGAGGCCCCAAATTCTAGAAATGTCAAAAAAATTAAGACATCGAGGTCCAGATTGGAGTGGAATTTATGATTCAGAAAATGCAATTTTAGCCCATGAACGACTTGCTATTGTTGATCCTACTTCTGGGAAACAGCCCCTTACAAATTCTTCTGAAGACCTTATATTAGCTGCAAATGGAGAAATATATAATCATCAAGAATTACGTCTTCCTTATGAATCAACCTACAGATTTAAGACACAGTCGGATTGTGAAGTCCTTTTAGCTCTTTATGAAAATGAAGGTAAAGATTTTGTGAAAAAATTAAATGGAATTTTTGCTTTTGCTATCTATGACAAAAAAAATGACGCTTATTTTATTGCTCGTGATCACATGGGGATTATACCATTATACATGGGTTGGGATGGTAATGGAACTTTTTATGTAGCGTCAGAACTGAAAGCATTGGAGGGGATTTGTTCTAAAATTGAATTATTTCCACCTGGGCATTACCTTTATAGTAATGATAGTACTCCTACAAAATGGTATAATCCAGAATGGGAAAATTTTGATTCGGTAAAAGAAAATTCAACTTCAATTGAAGATTTACATGATGCTTTGGCAGATGCAGTTCATCGTCAATTAATGAGTGACGTCCCTTATGGTGTTTTGCTTTCAGGTGGTTTGGATTCTTCAATCACTTCAGCTTTGGCAAAAAAATTCTCTGCAAAACGAGTTGAATCAAATGATGAGCAATCTGCATGGTGGCCTCAACTTCATTCTTTTTCAGTAGGATTGGAAGGCTCTCCCGATTTGGCAGCAGCTCAAGAAGTTGCAAAGCATATTGGAACTATTCACCATGAAATAAAGTTCACTATCCAAGAAGGTTTAGACGCTATTAAAGAAGTGATATATCATCTAGAAACTTATGATATTACTACTATCCGGGCTTCTACTCCAATGTTTTTATTGGCAAGAGCTATTAAGTCTTTGGGGATTAAAATGGTTCTTTCAGGTGAAGGTGCTGATGAACTTTTTGGTGGATATTTGTATTTTCATAAAGCACCAAATGCTAAAGAATTTCACGAAGAAACAGTACGAAAGCTTGAAAAACTTCATCAATATGATTGTTTAAGAGCTAATAAATCATTAGCTGCATGGGGAATTGAAGGGAGAGTTCCCTTTTTAGACAAAAAATTTATTGAAGTAGCAATGAAATTGAACCCTAAAGACAAAATGATAACCAACGATCGCATGGAAAAGTGGGTTTTACGTAAAGCATTTGAAGAATATCTTCCTCCAAGCATTACTTGGAGACAAAAAGAACAGTTTTCGGATGGAGTAGGATATAGTTGGATTGATACGCTTAAGGATTTAGTTGATAATAAAGTTTCAGATGAACAAATTATAAATGCTAATCATCGTTTTCCGTCTCAAACACCTCAGAACAAGGAAGAGTTTTATTATAGAACTATTTTTGAATCACATTTCCCTAGTGATACTGCCGCTATGAGTGTTCCTTCTGTTCCTTCTGTAGCATGCAGTTCTCCTGTGGCTTTATCATGGGATATTGAATTTCAAAACCAAAATGATCCAAGCGGAAGAGCCGTATCTAAAGTTCATGAAAAGAGTTATAATTCTAAATAGGATAAAGCTCTAGAATCTTCTTCTATTATATTTTTTTTCAAATATAAATGTTGATAACTATCATACTATTTATAGGGGTTTAGATCTATTACCAGGAGTTGAATATTTATATTTGTTACTCAGCTAGATAACTAGTTAAAAACAACTAAATATGAGCAAAGAAAATCAGGAGAATCAGTATTCGGCAGATAGTATCCAAGCCCTTGAGGGAATGGAGCATGTTAGGATGCGACCCTCAATGTACATTGGTGATGTAGGAGTTCGTGGACTTCATCACTTAGTATATGAAGTTGTTGATAATTCTATTGATGAAGCTATGGGTGGTTACTGTGATGAAATCACAGTAACCATTAATGAGGATAATTCTATTACTACCAAGGATAATGGTCGAGGTATACCCGTTGATATGCATAAAAAAGAAGGTGTTTCTGCTTTAGAAGTAGTGATGACTAAAATAGGTGCAGGTGGAAAGTTTGATAAGGATTCTTATAAAGTTTCAGGGGGTTTACACGGTGTAGGTGTTTCTTGTGTTAATGCTCTTTCAGAAAGCTTAACTGCAACTGTATATCGCGGTGGTAAGGTTTGGGAACAAAGCTATTCAAAAGGGAAAGCATTAGCTCCTGTAAAAAATATTGGAGATTCAAATGAGAAAGGCACGTTGGTGACTTTTAAGCCTGACGCAGAAATTTTTAATTTAACTAGAGAATATAATTATGATACTCTTTCTCTTAGAATGCGTGAGTTATCATATTTAAATAAAGGAATCAAAATCTCCATCATTGATAGACGTGAAAAAGATGAGTCTGGTCAATTTAAGTCAGAAACCTTTTTGTCTACAGAAGGATTAAAAGAATTTATTCATTTTTTAGATGAAGCACGTGAGCCGATTATTAGCGATGTGATTTCTATGGAAGGAGAAAAAAATAGTGTTCCTGTTGAGGTTGCAATGATTTACAATACTTCTTATACAGAAAACCTGCACTCATATGTCAACAATATAAATACACACGAGGGAGGTACTCACCTTGCTGGTTTTAGAAGAGGTCTCACAACTACTCTTAAAAAATATGCAGACAGCTCAGGTTTGTTAGATAAATTAAAATTTGATATTGCTGGAGATGACTTTAGAGAAGGACTTACTGCAATTATCTCAGTGAAGGTAGCAGAGCCCCAATTTGAAGGGCAAACAAAAACTAAGCTAGGTAATCGTGAAGTAACTTCAGCAGTTTCTCAAGCAGTTTCACAAATGCTTGAAAACTACTTAGAAGAAAATCCAAATGATGCTAAAATAATAGTTCAAAAAGTGATTTTAGCTGCTCAAGCTCGTCATGCTGCTCGAAAAGCACGTGAAATGGTTCAGAGAAAAACAGTAATGAGTGGTGGTGGATTGCCTGGAAAACTTTCTGACTGTTCTGAACAAGATCCAGCGCTTTGTGAAGTTTTCCTTGTTGAGGGAGATTCTGCAGGTGGAACAGCAAAACAAGGAAGAGATCGAAAATTTCAAGCAATTTTACCATTAAGAGGTAAGATATTAAATGTTGAAAAAGCAATGCAACATAAGGTATTTGAAAATGAAGAAATTAGAAATATTTATACAGCCCTGGGGGTTACAATTGGAACTGAAGAAGATAGTAGGGCGTTAAATATTAAAAAACTTCGTTATCACAAAATAGTTATTATGTGTGATGCTGATGTTGATGGGAGTCATATTTCAACACTTATTTTAACTTTCTTTTTTAGATACATGAAGGAATTAATAGAGGCTGGTTATATATATATAGCTACACCACCATTGTATTTGGTTAAAAAAGGTCAGAAAAAAGAATATGCATGGAATGATGATCAGAGAGATAAATTGATGCAAGATTTTGGTGCTGGTTCATCAATTCAGAGATATAAGGGGCTAGGAGAAATGAATGCTGAGCAGCTCTGGGACACAACCATGAATCCATCAGAAAGAACCTTAAGAAGAGTCACTATAACCAATGATACAACTGCAGACAAAATATTTACAACCCTTATGGGAGATGAAGTTCCACCTCGAAGAGATTTTATTGAGGAGAATGCTATCTATGCAAATATTGATGCATAATATCTATTTATTATAGACATATATTCAAATCTAAATTCTTTGTATTTTTAATGTAACCTGTAGTGAGAATGAATAATTATAATTTTTAAAAATGAAAGTAACAATAGTTGGAGCTGGAAATGTTGGTGCTTCGTGTGCCGAATATATAGCTCTAAAACAAATAGCAAGTAAAGTTGTTTTATTAGATATAAAAGAAGGTTTTGCAGAAGGTAAAGCTCTAGATTTATCACAAACAGCAACTACTTTAGGCTTTAATACCTCAATTATTGGTGTCACCAATGATTATAGTGCTACTTCAGACAGCAATTTAGTAGTTATTACTTCTGGAATTCCTAGAAAACCTGGAATGACTCGAGAAGAGCTAATTGGAATTAATGCAGGAATTGTAAAAAGTGTTTCAGAGAATGTATTAAAACATTCACCTAAAGCAATTATTATAGTTGTTTCAAACCCCATGGATACAATGACTTATTTAGCAATAAAATCTTTAGGATTACCTAAAAATCGAATTATTGGTATGGGGGGGGCTTTGGATAGTTCAAGGTTTAAAACTTATCTTTCATTAGCTCTAAATAAACCGGCAAACGACATCCAAGGAATGGTTATAGGAGGTCATGGTGATACTACAATGATTCCATTGACTAGAATTGCAAGTTATAACGGAGCACCTGTTTCTCAATATCTAAATGCGGAAATTTTAGAAAAAGTATCTGCAGATACTATGGTAGGTGGTGCAACACTTACTAAGCTACTAGGAACTTCTGCATGGTATGCTCCTGGAGCTTCGGTTGCTTATTTAGTAGATAGTATATTAAACGATCACAAGCGAATGATACCATCTTCTGTTTATTTAGAAGGGGAATATGGCTTGAATGATATTTGTATTGGTGTGCCTTGTATTATTGGAGCTAACGGTATAGATTCTATAGTTGATGTTAAACTCACTTCTGAAGAGCAAAATCGGTTAAATGAAAGTGCTGAAAAAGTACAGGCTATGAATGCAGCTTTAAATGACATTCTTTAAGAATAGATTAATCGGCCATAGAGTTGTCAATTCATAGGTTTAATTCTATATTTGCTCGCCTTAAATGAGCATAAATTCTATTAAAATGCAAAATAATTCTTTAGTAAGAGTTTTTGGTATCTTATTTGCTTTAGTAAGTATATATCAACTCTCATTTACGTTTATTACTAATAACGTAGAAAACCAAGCTGTAACGTATGCTGCTCAAAGTGTTTCGTCAGATTTACCAAATTATCTAGAAATTCGCGATCAAAAAGCGAATTCTTTTTTAGATTCTATTGGAGACAATAGTATATATGGTTTTACAACTTACAACGATTCTAAATCAAAAGAACTTAACAAGGGTCTTGATTTAAAAGGAGGGATTAACGTAATTCTACAAATCTCTGTTCGAGATATATTAAGTGGTTTGGCTGAAAACTCTAAAAACCCTGTTTTAAATAAAGCTCTAGACGAAGCAGACATACTTCAAAAATCTTCTGATGAACCTTATGTTGAATCATTTTTTGATGCATTTCAAACTGTAAAAGATTCAGAAAAGTTAGCTTCTCCTGACATTTTTGCAAATAGAACTTTAAGCGATGAGATTAATTTTGAAATGACAGATCAAGAAACGCAGGTAGTCATTCGACGTAAGATAGATGAGTCAATTATATCTGCTTTTGAAGTATTGAGAAAACGTATAGACAAGTTTGGAGTAACACAACCTAATATTCAGCGTTTAGGTACTTCAGGAAGAATATTAGTTGAACTTCCTGGTGCAAAAGATGTAGATCGTGTACAAAATTTACTACAAAGTACTGCTCAATTAGAGTTTTGGGAAACTTTCAAAAATGATCAGCTTTTTAATTTTCTTTTTGAAGCTAACGATTTAGTAAAAAAACAAATTGATCAAACTCAAGTTTCAGAATTAAACAAAAAAGATATCCCTTCAGAAATTGATGACTTATTAGCAGATGTGTCTTCTCAAGATTCAATTGTAGCCTCAACTAGTAATCCAATTTTAGATCGTATTGTTGGTCAAGGTTTCGAAGGAGGTCCAGTAATAGCTCAATTTTCATCTCGAGACAGTGAGCTAATTCTTGGATATTTGAATCAATCTAATGTTAGAAGATTACTTCCAGCTGAATACCGATATGTTCGATTTGCATGGGGGAAACCTGAATCTGATAGCGATGTAGTTGAGCTTTTCGCATTAAAGTCAAACCGTGATAATATAGCTCCATTAAGTGGAGGTGTTGTTGTTGATGCCCTTCAGACCTTTGATCAATTAGGTAATGCCGCTGTTTCTATGCAAATGGATTCAAGAGGTGCACGTATTTGGGAAAATATGACAGGAAAAGCTTCTAAACAAGGTAGTAATATTGCAATTGTTTTGGATGATGTTGTTTATTCTGCTCCCGGTGTATCTAGTGGAGCCATTTCTGGTGGCCGTTCTGAAATAACAGGAACATTTTCACTTAATGAAGCGATTGATTTAGCAAATGTTCTCAGAGCTGGTAAATTACCTGCTTCTGCTGAGATCATTCAATCAGAAATTGTAGGGCCTTCACTTGGTAAAGAAGCAATTCAAGCAGGAGTTTACTCTTTTATTATCGCCTTAATATTTGTTTTATTATGGATGGTTTTCTATTATGGTACATCAGGTATTTATGCGGATATTGCACTCATACTAAATATTCTTTTAATATTTGGAATCTTAGCAGGTCTTGGAGCTGTATTAACTCTCCCAGGTATTGCTGGTATTGTCCTAACGATTGGTATTTCAGTTGATGCAAATGTTCTGATATTTGAACGTATTAGAGAAGAGCTAAATAGAGGTAAAGGTATCCGTAAAGCAATTTCAGATGGATTTAATAATGCTCTCTCTTCAATTTTAGATGCAAACATTACCACGGGTCTTACAGCATTAATACTTTTTATCTTTGGAACTGGACCCATCAAAGGTTTTGCTACTACTTTATTAATAGGTATTGGAACATCATTGTTTACAGCAATTTTCATAACTCGTATCTTGATTGATTCACGAAATGAGAAAAGTAAAGAACTTTCATTTTCAACAAAAGCAACTAAGGGATTATTTTCTAACATCAATTTCTCTTTCTTGGAGAAAAGAAAAATAGCTTATATTATTTCTTCTATATTAATTCTTGTGAGTTTGGCATCACTAAGTTTTCAGGGATTAAATCAGGGTGTAGATTTCGTTGGGGGTAGATCTTATACTATTCGTTTTACTGATCCAGTAAGTCCATCTGAAATTAATTCTATTCTTTCTAATGAATTTGGTAGCGTTGAAGCAAAAACATTTGGAGAAGATAATCAACTCAAAGTAACAACAAAATATAAAGTAGATGTCGAAGGAATCGCTGTAGATGAAGAAATTCAAAATAAATTATTTTCTTCATTACAATCATATCTTCCAGATGGTATTACTTACGAGGATTTTACAAATGGAAGTTCAGAGAAATCAGTTGGTATAATGTCTTCTATGAAAGTAGGTCCAACAATTGCTGATGATATAAAAAAGAATTCATTCTTAGCTGTAATCGGATCTTTGATCGTTGTTTTCTTATATATTTTATTACGTTTCCAAAAATGGCAATTTTCACTCGGCGCTGTAGCTGCAGTTTTTCATGATGTATTAATTGTATTGGGTATATTTTCATTGACTTATACTTTTATGCCCTTCAGTATGGAAATTAATCAAGCCTTCATTGCTGCAATTTTAACCGTTATAGGATACTCATTAAATGATACTGTGGTTGTCTTTGATAGAATTCGTGAGTATGTTAATGAACATACTAAGTGGGAGTTTAATATAAGTGTTAATGCTGCGTTAAATAGTACAATAAGCCGAACACTAAATACTTCTTTAACTACACTTATCGTTCTTTTAGCAATCTTTATATTTGGTGGCGAATCTATCCGAGGATTTATGTTTGCATTAATTATTGGTGTAGTAGTTGGAACTTATTCTTCAGTATTTATTGCAACTCCTGTAATGTTCGATACACAAAAAAAGAAAGCTATTACAGAATAAGAATAATCCTATTCATTATTTAAAAAAGCTAAGTTGAAAAACTTGGCTTTTTTTGTTTTAGTAACCTTTTCTTATTGCATTATAAATATGTGCCAAATGGTGATCGCAATGCCATGCATATATTAAAACAGTAGTTCCTATTGTATATTTTTTATTTCTTTCAGGATGAAAATAAGTTTTCATAATTTCTTCAGTAGAAAGTGATTTCAAAAAAAGAGACCATCTCTTATGAAGGGCTTTTATCAAATCTAGACTATATGATAAGTCAATATTAGAAGCATCCTCTGTTTTTGCCCAATCTACTTCATGATAATCTTTTATATGGGGATTTTCTTCTAATAATGCATGCTTAATACGTAAATAAGAATGCATATGACTATCTGCTATATGATGAACAACTTGGGCGATATTCCATGCATCAGGACGGTATTTATTTAGTAAAATATCTTTTGAAAGATCTGAAACAGTAGATTTTAATATTAGAGGAAATTCTTCAAGAGTACTAATAGCAGTTTTAATTTCTTTTCTGGAAGGGTGCTCAATCCATTCAAATTTACCAATAGGATATTGTAATAAAGGATCTACATGTGTATTCATAATTCAATACAGATTTATTAAATATATAGAATTTTAGAAAAAACTCTAAAATTAAAATGGTTAAGACTATTTGTGAAATTGTTTTCGGATTATTAGATAAATACCTAATAAAACAAATGGTATACTTAGCCATTGGCCTGTAGACAAAAGAGGTATAAATTTTTCAAATCCACCCTGACTTTCTTTTATAAATTCAACGACAAACCTTATACTAAACATACCACTGAATAGAACACCGAGTAAATAACCTGGATTATTCTTATTAGATGTTGTGTAAACTTTTTTTAAGATAAAAAATAAAAATATATATCCAATAGCTTCGTATAGTTGAGCTGGATGTCTGGGCATATTTTCACCTCGATTTAAAAAAACCACACCAAAATTTGAATTTGTATATTTACCAACAATTTCTGAGTTGAGAAAATTTCCAAAACGAACAAAACTAGCTCCAATTGCTACAGGTATAGTAAGTCTATCCAATATCCAGAGAAGAGGTTTTTGTTTAAACTTTCTTTTATATAAAAATAACCCTATTAATATTCCAATTCCAGCTCCATGACTAGCTAAACCTCTAAAACCTGTGAATGTAAAGCCATTTTCAGTCTCACGTATAGGTAATAATATTTCAATAAAATGATTTTGGTAATAATCCCAGCTATAAAAAAAGACATCTCCTAATCGGGCTCCCAATAATATAGAGAGTACCATATATATTAGTAAAGATTCCAAATATTCCAAAGGAATTTTTTCTTCTTGAAATATTTTTTTCATTAAGTAGTATCCTAGGCTAAATGCAATTATAAACATTAGACTGTAATAGTGAATCCCAAAACTTCCAATATTAAACAGAGTTTCGCTCGGTGACCAATCTATTTTTGTGAAATACATAAAATATTTTTTTGCTTTGTTGTTAAATTAGTTAATTTAAATTCTTTGAGGATAAATAATTAAGGAATAGGGTCATAACCAGAGTCTCCCCATGGATGACATTTTGAAATCCGTTTAATTCCCAGCCATGCTCCTTTAATAAGGCCGTATTTTTTTAAAGTCTCTAAAGTATATTGTGAGCAAGTAGGATCAAATCTACAACTAGAAGGAAGCAACGGGGAGATTAAAAGTTGATAACTTTTAATCAATATGATTGCAGGATAAATTAATGCTTTTTTCAAACCAAAAATTAATTTAATTTAAAAGTAGTTCCCTCTGAAGTATCATTTATTTGAACATTCATATTTAATAATGAATTACGAATCAAATCTGATGTAACAAAATCTTTAGATAATCTTGCCTTGTTTCGTATTTCTAGAAGAAGATCTAGGGTGCCGTTTAGACGATTATTATTATTGTGTCCATCATTACTTTTCAATGTTTTTAATCCCAAAATCTGAAAGAAAAATATATGCATCAAATCTGATAATTTTGTAAGATCTAGTTTACTAATTTGCTGTGTACAGATTGCTATTGAATTTATATACTTTACAGCATCAAATAGATTAGCTATTAATAACGGACTATTAAAATCATCATTCATAGCAGCATAACATTTATTCTTCCAGCCTTCAACGTCAAAACCACTTGTTGTTTCACTGTGCTCTAAATTATCTAATTTAGAAATACCATCAAGCAAACGTTGAAATCCTTTTTCGGAGGCTACTAGAGCACTTTCACTTAAGTCAACAATACTTCGATAATGAGCTTGAAGCATAAAAAAACGAATAACCATAGGTGCAAAAGACTTTTTGAATATATTATTTTCACCTGTAAACATTTCATTTGGTAAAATATTATTTCCTGTAGATTTAGCCATTTTCTTACCATTTAGAGTCAGCATATTTGCGTGAATCCAGTAGTTAACAGGAGCCTTTTTATTGAGAGATTCTGCTTGAGCAATTTCACATTCATGATGAGGAAACTTTAAATCCATACCACCTCCATGAATATCAAATTGAGAACCTAAATATTTAGAACTCATAGCAGTACACTCCAAGTGCCATCCGGGAAATCCTTCACTCCAAGGAGAGGGCCATCTCATTATATGAACTTTTTCTGCTTTTTTCCATAAAGCAAAATCTTGTGGATTTTTTTTATCACTCTGACCATCTAAGCTACGGGTGTTATGAATTAGATCTTCAATATTTCGTCCACTTAGTTTACCGTAAGGAATATCTTTATTGAACTTGATTACATCAAAATACACAGAACCATTAATTTCGTAAGCATATCCTTTTTCTAAAATACTTTTTATTAGTTCAATTTGCTCTACAATATGACCAGTGGCTGTTGGTTCAATACTAGGAGGGAGAGAATTGAATTTAGCCATAGTATCTCTGAAATCAAGCGTATAGCGCTGGACCACTTCCATCGGTTCTATAGATTCAAGTCGTGCCTTTTTAGCAATACGATCTTCACCTTCGTCTGCGTCATTTTCTAGGTGTCCAGCATCAGTAATGTTCCGAACATATCTGACTTTATATCCCAAATGTTGTAAGTATCTATAAATAAGATCAAATGACATAAAGGTTCTACAATTACCTAAATGAACATTACTGTAAACAGTAGGTCCGCAAACATACATTCCAACATTATTAGGAATTATAGATTTGAAAAGTTCTTTTTTACCATTCAATGAATTATAAACACTTAATACAGTATCCATTAAAAAGTAGTATCTAATTGGATATAATCCAAAAACTCTCTTTTTTTGTCAACTTGGTTGAAAGATCCACCAAACTCACTTGTAACTGTACTACTAGAAACATCACTTATACCTCTTGAATTAACACATAAATGTTTAGCATCTATTACACAAGCAACATCTTTTGTACCAAGTATTTCTTGAAGTTCTTCAACAATTTGAAGAGTTAAACGTTCTTGAACTTGAGGTCTTTTTGAATAGTAATCTACTATACGATTCATCTTAGACAGACCAACAACAGTTCCTTTTGAAATATATGCTACATGAGCTTTACCAACTATTGGCAAAAGGTGATGTTCGCATGTGGAATATAGGGTAATGTTCTTTTCAACTAACATTTCACCATACTTGTAAGAATTATTGAATGTTGATGCCTTAGGCTTATTATCAGGGTGTAAACCACCAAAAATTTCATTAACAAACATTTTTGCAACTCTAAGGGGTGTTCCTTTTAAGCTATCATCTGATAAATCCATACCTAAGGTTTCTAGAATAGACTTCATGTGATTTTGAATGATATCAATCTTTTCTTTATCACTTTTAAGAAATGCATCTTTTATTAAAGGTGTCTTTGCATTTTTTGAGAAATGTTCATCTCCATCTTGGATGATATTTTCGTTGATTAATTTTTCTAATTTCATAAATATATAAACTCATGACAAATATACTCATTTTATAGAGTAAATAAATAGATGATCAAAGATCAGAGTTTGATGTTGTATGTCATGCTCACTTGAGTTATCTGATCACTCAAATTATATACATCTGTAAGACCTCTAGAAAATAATTCAAATTCTTTATTTTGTCTAAATTGAACCAAAGCTAAATTCAAACTGCTTCCTCCAAAATCTATTCCTATTCCGAAAGTATAGGCTTGATCTGAAGACATATTATTTTTAATTGGGTTATTTCTATTCAAAAAACCAGCCCTTAAGCTAATATCATTAATTCGATATTCACTTCCAATTTTAAGAGTGTTTATTGGAGCGAATATTGAACCAATTTTCGAATTTAATTCATCTAAATATTGGTTACCATTCGCCCTACTTAATATTGTGTTTTTAGCATTTTGGTGACCATAATCTATGGATATAATTCCTATTGATCCAAAAATATAAGCAAAACTAAGTGTAGTTTTAGAAGGAATTTTAAATTCATATTCATCATAGACGTTTAGAACTTTAGGATCAATTTTTTCATTTATGAATGATCCTTGATCATAGTGATAAGCACTCACGGATTGTTCTGTTTCATCATAAATATTTAACCATTGTGGACTATCGTAAGTTGCCCCAAATCTGATATTTTTTAACTTAAAAATGGCACCTAATTGAGCAGAATACCCATTGCCTCGACTAGTTAATTGATTATTGAATTTAATGTTATAAGTATTAGAACTAGTTTTATGATTCCCTTCATTTAAAAAATTATCGTTTTTGAATTTCAAAGAGTGGGTATTAATGTTTATTCCTAAGTGTAATTTATTTTCATATAATGCACTAAAATTGAAAGTTGTTTTCCGATGATATCCGCTTTTAGTAATATTTAATTTATGAATTACCTTATCGTAATCTACATTAGAGTAATAAGTTGTATTATCATTTTCGAAGGAAGTAGGATTGATTATAAAACTCTGATATCCTAAAAATGCTTGTTGGGCTCCGTAACCATTTTTATCACCTAAGGAACGGTAAACTTCACTTATTGTTTCTTCATCATAAAGAGGCAAGTTGTCAAATTGTAATCCATCTGCATAGTTTAAGAAAAACAAATCAATACCATTAGAATTTGAACCATACAAAGAAGCATTCTGATCAAAATTTATTATTTTATGAAGATTAATTCCAAAACTTATTTTTGTCCATGAACTTTCGGGAATATTATTATTTAATACAATAACTGCACCAAAATGATCTAAGTTTATAGACTTGTTTTCACCTTTTCTAGTGGTTCCAAAGTACCTTCCTTCTGTAGAATTATTTTTAAAGTTAAATGAACTTCCAATTTCAGAATGTAAAAACACAGATGAACTTGCGGGATTATAACTCATAGCGGTTAAATCACCACCTAATGCTCCAAAGGCACCTCCCATAGAAGTATAACGAGATGATCCATTTAGTTCTGAAGATAAGAGTTGACTTATATCATTAACACCTTGAGATACAGTATACTGAACCCCCGTCAAAAACAGGAAAAGTAGAATGTGCAATCGCATTTATATAAGTTTAAAAAGAATTATTAATTTCGTCTTCCTCCGCCTGAAGATTTACTTCCACTGGGCGAAGATCTTGATGAACTAGATCCACTTGAACTGTAGGTTTTTCTATTACTACTGGACGAATTATAGGATCGAGTTTGTGTATTATTATTAGATCGATTATTGTAGCTTCGTGATGTATTGTTTAATTTATTCTTGCTCGATATCGGTGTATAGTATCTTCGAGAACGATTTGGATTTCTGGTTGTTCTTTTTGGAGAGGTTGTATTGGATTTGTTTTTTTCTTTTGAATTGAATCTAGATTGCGAAAACCTTTCGTTGTTAGAGTTTTCAATTGAGTTTGAAGGGTTATTCTGACTTCTACTTCTACCACTAATTTCATTAGTATTTATATACGGTCTTGCAGTTTTGGATCTACCAAAAGATTTAGCTCCATTAATATTGTTTCTAGCAATACTACTACCAATAAACAAATTCCTGCTTAATGAGTTTACACCTCTTCCTAAATTAACTAGATCAATTGTTTTTTGAATATCGACAGGATTCGATTGACGTGATTGTTTGTCACCTTTTTCAACAGTAGAATCAGGATAATTTTTCTCTCCTCTACCTGACTTTATTCTTGCTACAGTTGAATCATATTGATTATCTACGTAACCAACAATAGAATTATTTGATCTATTCCATTTGTTATTCCAGTAATTTCCATATCTGAAAGGACTATAGAAGCCTGCATATCTATTGTATGGATTAAAATAAGTATTATATCCTCCCCAGTATCCTGCATAACTATTGTATCCACTGTTTTGATAAAAGGTATTCATGTAAGGATTGTAAAAAGGATTTAAATTGTACCCGTATCCAAATCGGAAAGGATCACTATAGTATGAATTCCAAAAGGGAGAAAATCTAAAAGCAAAATTAGATAAACCCCATAAGTAATTCGGAGAGTTATTGACTATAATAATTTCAGTTTCATTGGTTTGTTGGCCCCAAGGAATTTGAGAAATATTTCCATCAACTATTACAGGTTTATTTTTATCTAAACTTGTGTAGTTTTCTGAATCTATAAAGTAATTTTCTTGTGAAGTTTCATCAATATACCCATCAGCAACATCACTGAAATATTGACTGTAGTAGTCATTTCTGTTTTCTATATCTTCTGTAATATTTTCTTGGTTAGAAACATAAATACCATCCGAGGCAAAATAAGAAGCACCCTGAAAACTTCCACAGCTTGGAATTATAAATAATATAGATACGCAAAAAAATAATTTTGCTATTTTTTTTAAAAAACCATATGAATTCATAAAAAATCGTTTTAGAGATGTGGTTCAAAAAGTTTAGATTTGCATCAAAAGAATTAAACAAATAAATATAATCAAATTCCATGCCAAAATTATCTATGGCCAATAAAATAACAACTCGAGACACTGATTACTCCAAATGGTACAATGAAATTGTCGTTAAAGCGGATCTGGCGGAAAATTCTGCAGTAAGGGGTTGTATGATTATCAAACCCTATGGATATGCCATATGGGAAAAAATGCAAGCTGAACTCGATAGAATGTTTAAAGAGACGGGACACGAAAATGCATATTTTCCATTATTTGTTCCTAAAAGTTTATTTGAAGCAGAGGAAAAAAATGCTAAAGGGTTTGCCAAAGAATGTGCAGTTGTTACTCATTATCGTTTGAAAAATGATGAAAATGCACCTGGAAAACTTATGGTTGATCCAGACGCAAAATTAGAAGAAGAATTAGTTGTTCGCCCCACAAGTGAAGCTGTTATTTGGAATGCTTATAAAAACTGGATTCAATCATACAGGGATCTCCCTATTTTAATAAACCAGTGGGCTAATGTTGTTCGGTGGGAAATGCGAACACGTTTATTTTTAAGAACAGCTGAATTTTTATGGCAAGAAGGTCATACGGCACATGCAACAAAAACAGAAGCAATAGAAGAAACCAAATTAATGAATCAAGTTTATACTGATTTTGTTCAAAATCACATGGCTATCCCAGTTATTCAAGGAATTAAAACAGAAAGTGAGCGTTTTGCAGGTGCAGAAGAAACTTATTGTATTGAAGCTTTAATGCAAGATGGTAAGGCTCTACAGGCTGGAACTTCTCATTTTTTAGGTCAAAATTTTGCAAAGGCTTTTGATGTCAAATATGCTACTGCAGAAGGTGATTTAGAATACGTTTGGGCTACATCTTGGGGTGTTTCTACTCGACTTATAGGAGCACTTATTATGACTCATAGTGATGATAATGGACTGGTGTTGCCCCCAAAATTAGCACCTAATCAGGTTGTGATTGTTCCCATCTATAAGGGAGAAGATCAACAAAAAAAAGTTGTAGAAGTTGCAGAACAGATTAAACTAGAATTATCTAATAGAAATATTCGTGTTAAATTTGACAATAGGGATAATTTTAAGCCTGGTTATAAATTTAACGAACATGAACTTAAAGGAGTTCCTTTAAGGATAGCAATAGGGCCTAAAGACATAGAGAGCGGCACATTAGAAGTTGCTCGAAGAGACACCCTTTCAAAGTCTACTATTCTAAGAGAAGAAGTTGTTGATTATGTTTTGGATAAGTTAGATCAAATTCAGAAAAATTTATATGAAAAGGCAAAAGACTTTAGAGATTCTCATACAACTGAAGTAAATGATTTTGAAAGTTTTAAAAAAATTATTGAAGTAAAAGGAGGATTTATCTCTGCACATTGGGATGGAACAATTGAGACTGAAGATGCAATTAAAAAAAGCACTAAAGCAACGATTCGTTGCATTCCATTAAAAGGAATTAAAGAAAATGGAAAATGTGTTTATACAGGAAAGCCTTCTACCCAAAGAGTTCTTTTTGCCAAGGCTTATTAGCAACTATATTTTAAATATATCTAATTAGGTTGATTCAATATGTTTAACGGGTTGATCTTATTGGATATAATTAAATAAGTTATGACAAATAATTTTATTTTGGAATTTATTTGTTTCAGGTAAGGGTTGTATAATAATATTTTTACGTGTACATTTGCGCACGAAAAATATGGCCCGTTCGTCTATCGGTTAGGACGCCAGGTTTTCATCCTGGTAAGAGGGGTTCGATTCCCCTACGGGCTACA
>CAJWAE010000018.1 GCA_913020075.1 uncultured Flavobacteriaceae bacterium | reverse complement strand
TTTGGTGAGTAAACATAATTTACCTGAAAAATCTGACGACGAAGAAGCCATGCTATCTGAAGCTTTTCACGTAAAAGAAAACAGCCGATTAGGGTGTCAAATTCATATTTCAAATGCACTTGAAGGACTTACCGTGGAGTTAGCTCCAGAATAAATTATTCTTAGATTATTTAAAGAAAAAATTGTAATAAAACTCCTTCACTTCCTGTTTTTCTCCTATTTGGCCAACCAGAAACTATTGTTCTTAATGGATTCAACATCTTGCAGGATCAAACGGATGAACACTACTGTAATACTATAATATAAAACGCTACAAACAGCATCTGCCAAAGAATCTAATAGATCAATCAGGTTTTGAGTTTCATAGGCTAAATGACTAATTCCGAATCTAACAAAAAACCGATCAATGCGCCTCCATTAAAACTTGATTTTAGACTGTAATTCCCAATCGACCACTTACCGTAAAGCAATGAAATAACATATAACTTAAAACAAAACGCCAAAGACAATTAATTCCATTCTAACTTTTACTTCGAAAGGCATATTTATCATGTGATTAGAAAAATAATTTATGGCTATGATGTTTAAGAAATACTAACGAACAAAAAACAGAAAAATTAAACCTATGAAGAGATTTCTGCTAAAGTTGATTTAAAAAACATAATTTTAATTTAAGATTTGAATTAGAAATTAAGTTACGAAAATATTTTAAAATTTACTTATTTCATAAGTAGTTTAGTACAACAATTGCTCCATTTAATATGGTTGCAAAAGCAACCCATACCAAATAGGGATAAAGCAATCTAGCCGAAAACAAATCAACCATTTTAAACCATTTGATCGAACGTTCAATTAAAATTAATAGCATTATAATCACAACGAGTCCTAAAACAGGGTTTTTTAGTCCAAAAAATACTAGAGACCAAAGTCCATTGAAAATCAACTGGAATCCAAAGTGATACAAAGCAGTTTTTCCCCAGCGATGTTTTCTTCCGAAAAACCATACACGACCAACTGCAATTCCCATTAATATATATAGCAATCCCCAGACCGGTGCAAAAACCCAATTTGGAGGAGAAAAAAAAGGTTTTTCTAAACCAGCATACCAATCATTAATTGCAGATTGTGTAACGATACTGGATAACCACCCTACAGCTAAAGAAATAGATATCCCTAAAGTTAATGAAATTATATATTGTGATTTATGTTTTATCATTTACAGTAAAGCTAATCGAAAAAAACCATTTCTAATAATCATATTACTTAACATTACAATTGAAGTAGTATCTTTGATACACATGAATACAACTCATTTTATTTCTGAAACAGCTTCACCAGTTATTTTTAAAACATCATGGCAAGCACCAAGTAATATAGCTTTAGTTAAGTATTGGGGAAAACACGAACTCCAACTTCCGAAAAACCCCTCCTTAAGCTTTACGTTATCATCTTGTATAACAGAAACCAATGTAGAATTTCTGCCTCATAAAAAAGATTACTTCGATTTTGAGTTTTATTTTGATGGTGAATTAAAGCCAGAATTTAAACCAAAATTAAAAATCTTTTTTGATAGAATTTATCAATACATTCCTTGGATAAGTAATTATAAAATGGAAATAAGTAGTAAAAATTCATTTCCGCATAGCAGTGGAATTGCGTCATCTGCTTCTTCAATGGCTGCACTTTCTTTATGCTTAATGGATTTAGAACGTGAATTATTCCCTTCAGTTTCAATAAATTTTTTTAACCAAAAAGCTTCTTTTTTATCCCGTTTAGGATCTGGAAGTGCAGCACGAAGTATTAAAGGACCAATAACAATTTGGGGAGAGAGTAAATCATTAAATTTAAGTTCAGATCTTTATGCTATTTCTTTTGAAGATGATATTAACCCTATTTTTAAAAACTATCAAGACACTATTTTAATTGTTGACAAAGGAAGTAAGCTTGTGTCTAGTTCACAGGGGCATAATTTAATGCATGGACATCCTTTTGCTGTAAATCGTTTTAACCAAGCATCAAAGCATTTATTGGAGTTGACATCGGTTTTGAAAACAGGTGATTTAGAAAGCTTCATGAATATTGTTGAGCTAGAAGCATTGTCTCTTCATTCTATGATGATGACCTCGGATCCATATTTTATTTTAATGCAGCCTAACACCTTGGCTATTATTCAGAAAATCTGGGAGTTTAGAAAAAATACTAATATTCCTTTGTGTTTTACTCTTGATGCTGGAGCAAACGTTCATTTGCTTTATCCCAAAATAAATAAATTTGAAATCCATAAATTTATTAAAGGGGAGTTGTTAATGTTTTGTCAAGACGAAAATTACATACAAGACGAGGTTGGAGAAGGCGCTAAAAAATGTAAATTTGAATTATAATCTTTTGACAAATAATAATTTAGAATAAGATTATAATAATAATGTAATTTATGAAAGGACCTTTATTTTTTGCTAAAATTCTATTGTTTGGTGAATACGGAATCATCAAGGATTCTAAAGGACTTTCCATTCCTTATAATTTTTATAGAGGAGCTTTAAAAGTTCCTAATTCAGATGCTTCAGTAAATATTGATTCTCACATAAAATTAGTAGCTTTTGTAAATCATCTAAAAACAATTAATACGGAACTTGTTCAGTTTGACTGGAATTGTTTAGAATCTGATCTTGATCGTAAAATGTATTTTGACAGTACTATTCCTCAAGGCTATGGTATTGGAAGTAGTGGTGCTTTAGTTGCCGCAATATATGATCAATATGCATTTCAAAAAATTACAGTTTTAGAAAATTTAACAAAAGAAAAACTTCAGCTTTTAAAAACAATTTTTGCTCAAATGGAATCTTTTTTCCATGGAAAATCATCGGGATTAGATCCTTTAAATAGTTATTTAAGTCTACCTATTTTGATTAATTCTAATAAAAACATAGAAACTACAGGAATTCCCTCTCAAACGGCTAATGGCAAAGGAGCTGTTTTTTTATTAGATAGTGGAATTACAAGTGAGACTGCCCCCATGGTCTCTATTTTTATAGAGAACATGAAAGAAGAGGCTTTTAGTACCATGATGCGTGAACAATTCATTAAACATACAGATTACTGTGTAGAAGATTTTCTCAAGGGAAATTTTAGTTCATTCTTTAGAAATATTAAAATTTTATCTTCTTTAGTATTAAATAATTTTAAGCCCATGATTCCTAATTCTTTTCATGATCTATGGAGAAAAGGTATTGAAACTAATGACTATTATTTAAAACTTTGTGGATCTGGTGGTGGTGGATTTATTTTAGGTTTTACTCAAGATTTTCAAAAAGCAGAAGATGCTTTAAAGGAATTTCCATTGGAAGTGGTTTACCGATTTTAAATAGAGCGGTATGCTTTTTCCCAAAAAACATCAAAAAAATATTCTAAAATTAATCAGTCTATTTAGTCTCATAAGGGGATATAATATTTTCGTTCTAATTTTAGCTCAATACCTTACTGCTAAATATATTTTGGCACCTCATAACTCTTGGAATAATCTATTTTTAGACTTTCATTTCTTTAGTGTTATTGTAGCTTCAGCTTTAACAACCGCAGCAGGTTATATAAGCAATAATTTTTATGATGCAGCTAAAGATCAAATTAACCGACCGAAAAAATATATTCTAGAACACTTAGTTTCTCAAAAAATTCATTTTTTCTTATTTTTTTTACTTAATACAATTGCACTTATTTTTGCGTACGCTGTTTCTTTTTATGCTTTTCTGTTTTTTCTATTTTATATATTATCTATATGGCTTTATAGTAGTATAATTAAAAGATTATTCTGGTTAAGTAATCTATTTTCGGCCTTGTTAATGATTCTTCCTTTTTGGGCAATCACATTATATTTTAAAAACTACGAAGAAGTTATTTTTTATTTAGCAGGATATTTATTCTTTCTGATTTTAGCTCGTGATATAGTTAAAGACTTAGAGAGTTTAAAAGGTGACTGGACTCAAAGATATCAATCACTTCCTGTTGTTTTTGATTCAACTAAAACAAAATGTATAATTAGTATAATTATTTTACTGAGTTTTATCCCTAATTATCACTTATTTAAACAACCATTAGGCCTGATGAATTACTACTTTATATTGAGTGTTCCCTTTCAGGCTTTTGTTTTATTATTCTTATGGCTAGCAACTAACCAAAAGATGTACCTTTGGATCCATAACTTAATTAAGTTATGGATTTTAGTTGGAGTTATTGGTATTGCATTTATTTAACAAAATCTAGAAAAGAACACCGTATTATTTTTTATAATGAAATCAAAGTACAATTCTTCAAAGCCTGTTGTCTCTAAAACACCAGTTTCACTAAAAGAAACTATTCGTTTAAATAAATTTTTATCTAACGCTGGAATATGTTCTAGAAGAGAAGCTGATGAACATATCGCGATGGGTTTGGTTCATGTGAATGGAAAAGTAATTACTGAAATGGGATATCAGGTAAAACTTTCAGATGAAGTCAAGTTTGATGGATCACGTATACAAAAAACACAAACAGTCTATTTACTTCTAAATAAACCAAAGGGTTTTTTAGCTACTCCACAAGGTGGTAAAATAAATAAATCAGTTCAAGATCTAATTCGTTCAGGAGTTAAATCAAAAGTCCCAGCTGTTGGTGATATGGGACGTCCAATGACTGGTTTACTTTTTTTTACTAATGATGAGGTTTTGAGAAAAAAACTAAATAATTCTACTTTTATTCCTATGGTTTATAAAGTTGTTTTGGAAAAAAGTATTACTGCTAATATGATGAATCAATTAAAAGAGGGGCTTTTAGTTTTTGATAAAACACAAAAAATAAATAAAATCAGTCATGTTGATGGTAAATCTAAAAATGAAGTAGGTATTGAAGTTCATTCACTTAGTCCAGCTATTATAGTAAAACTTTTTGAAGCAGTAGGGTGTAAATTAATTAATTTGGATCGAGTTGCCTACGGTGGTTTTACTAAAAAGGACCTACCTAGGGGAAATTGGAGAATGCTGAATACTAAAGAGATCGGCTTTTTGAAAATGCTCCCATAAAAAAGGTCCTTTAATTAATTCCAAAATTAAACACCCGTATACAAGTAGGTAAGAGGTTAGTTGTATAGGAAGGACTTCTCTGACTTCTTCTAAACCATATGCACTATAGCTCCAGAAGACAGTTAGACTCCATATTATTGGAAAAGCATAACCACTTAAAATTCCTAACATAATCAAATTAATTATGTACCATGGATGCACTGTTGTTGAAATAAAAAAGTAAGAACTTAATAAGAATAATATATTTTTAAAAAGTAATTTTATGTTACGATTTGAAGGCAAAAATGTAAAAATAATAATTATTCCTATATTAATATAAGGAGTCACTTTACCTAATTGTTTTATGATATTATATCCTTTGACTTCATAACCAATTGCACGAACTATATTATATATACTTCCGTTAAACTCAAAGCTAGTGAACCAAAGGTCAATAGTTTCTTTGTAATGGATTAGCATTTCACCTTCATAAAATGGAAGCCATAAGCACAATGAGAAAATAAGTAATGATAAGCTAAAAAATAAAAATTTTCTTACTCCTAGGAAATGGTAAAATAATGGAAAAACTAGTAGGGGTAAAAGTTTGGTAGCTATTGATAAACTAAAGAAAAAACCTCCCAGAATAGTCTTTTTTTGAATAATGTACAAACAGGAAATCAATGTAAAACAAACCATCAAACCTTCACCATGAAGATTTCCTATACCCTCTATAATTAATAAAGGATTTAAAAAATACCAAGCAATATACTCTGGAGCTAAATTAACCCTTTCCAATAATTTAATTCCGATAAAATATGTGATTATATCTCCTCCAAAATAAATTAATTTTAAAATATATACAGGAAAATCTAGATCAAAATAATTAAAATAACCTAATATTTTATATAGATATTGACTAAATGGTGGGTAATTAGAATAATTCCCAGCACTTAAACTACCCATTTTTTGATAGAGTAGATCTGCATTCGGAAAATGTATAATTTCAATTAATGATTTTGGAGTAAATAGATATGGATTAATCCCTAACAATTGAATACTTCCATCCCAAATAAATCGATAAAAATCCTGTGATAGCTCTGGAATATTATACATGAAGATCATTCGAGAAAATATTCCTAAAATAAAGATCAAACTAAGAGAGCTATAATTTTTAATCCAAAACCATAGTAGTGCGAAAAGCACAGAAAAAACTACTAGAAGTTGGACTGTTTGATTTCTAATAACTTCATTAGCTAGAATATAAAAACCACATAAAATAAATAAAGGAATAATAAACTTTAAAGACCAGTTTATCGTTTTCATAAATTATTTGATCTTTTTAATCCGAAATATGAAATACTTCCAAAGCCAATGAATAAAAGCAAATGAAAAGGGAATAAACCAAAATCTCCTTTTTCAGAGACCCTAAAAGCACTAATTAATCCAAATAGAAAATATAAAGAAAAGCCTAATTCAATAAAGCTATAATTTGATTTTTTCTCAATAATATACTTGTTGATTTTCTTTTCTTTTCTTTGATTTATATTAAACTTTGGAGTACGGATGAACGGACTTTTCTTTCCCCAATGCCCTTCCAGCACAGCAATTGAATTATGTACTGAAAACCCCATTATAAGGCTATAAAACATTAAAAACCTTTTTATGTAATTCATGAATGATAAAAGACCTCCTCCAAATATTTTTTTATGAATAAACCAATAACAGATAAAAAATATCAGGGTACTTAAAACAAATAAAATGCTAAAATTAAAAAGGGTTTGTAATTCAGGATATTCATTTTTTATATATAATATGGGCACACTTAATATGGCAACAATCATTACGTTTAAAAACATTGTACTATTTAGGAGATGAAAAAATGCATTAAATTTTACAATAATTGATATATTAGATGATTTAAATACAGCACCAATAATTTTTTTAAAGTTTTCAGCTCCTCCTTTATTCCATCTAAATTGTTGTGAACGAATTGCATTTAAAGTAATTGGTAATTCTGCAGGAGTTATCACATCATCTAAATATTTAAATTCCCATTTTTTGAGTTGTGCACGATAGCTAATATCTAAATCTTCTGTTAAAGTATCTCCTTCCCAATTACCAGCATCTAAAATGCATTTTTTCCTCCATACTCCTGCTGTTCCATTAAAATTAATAAAGTGTTTTTGTTGGTTTCTTCCGATCTGTTCCAAAAGAAAATGAGCATCTAATGCGAAGGCTTGAATCTTTGTTAAAACAGAATAATTTCGATTTAAGTGGCCCCAGCGGGTTTGAACTACTCCAATTTTAACATCATCAAAATAAGGTATAGTTTTCAACAGCCAATCAGGTTGAGGTAGAAAATCAGCGTCAAAAATTGCAATAAATTCACCGGTAGCTGATTTTAGTCCATTTTTTAGGGCCCCAGCTTTAAAATTATCTCGATTTACTCGAGTAATATGTTCTATTAATGATCCTTTTTTTTGATATTTTAATACTGTATTTCTGGTTAAATTCAAAGATTCATCCGTTGAATCATCCAAAACTTGAATCTGGATTTTGCCTTCCGGATAATTTAACTTTGTAATACACTCTATGAGCCTTTCTACTACATAGAGTTCATTGTATACAGGCAATTGTATGGTTACAAAAGGAAGATTCTTAGGAAGGCTTGGTATTGATTTTTTTTTCTTTTGATAGCTTATAAAATAACGGAGCATATTTAGTTGTGTCAGACTATATATAAAAATAAAAATCAAACATAAAATATAGATACCAAGTATTCCAAAGGAAAAATATTTTATTATTCCAGCCCAAGCTATTTCCATTTTGAAAAATAAAATTTACCTATCCAAGTTAAAATTTTATATCCTGCCATTATTGTTCCTTTAAATGTTCCTGAGACTTTTGATATTCCAATTCTTTTTCTGTAACGAACAGGAATTTCTATGTAAGATAACTCTCTTCTAAGAACTTTAAGTTGCATTTCTACTGTCCATCCATAGGTTTTATCTTGCATTTCAAGATTAATTAATTCTTTCCATCGGATTGCTCGAAATGGCCCAAGGTCTGTAAAAGTACTATTATATAAAATACGCATTAAAAAACATGCAAGCCCATTTCCAAATATTTGTTGTGGAGTCAAAGATCCTGGTTCGCGTAATTCCTTTATTCGCGATCCAATTACAAAATCCATTTTATCATTAACAATAGGGGCTATGATTTTATCAAGATCATCAGGGAAGTCAGAAAAGTCTCCATCAAGAAAAACAACAATATCTGGAGGATTCGTTTTTAAATAATTTATTCCTTTTAGACAAGCAAAACCATATCCTTTTTTATTTTCGTTAAGTAAAATAGCTCCTTTTTTTTTAACAATTTCGGGAGTAAGATCTGTTGAACCGTTATCGACAACTAATATTTTGCTGACCAGTTTAGGTATAGCATCAATAACATAACCAATAGATTGGGATTCATTTAAAGCAGGTATAATTACTGCGATTGATTTCAAATCAATTTATTTATTGTTTAAGTTCAATTTTCTGTTGTGGAACAATATATTCATCAAAGTACCAAGTTGACCAAGATTCTAATGTTAAGAAAAAAATAACTCCAAATAAAGCTAATAAAGCTAATAATAAAATTAAATTTAAACGTTTACGTTTAGGTTCGATTGAACACTGATTTTGTTTTTTTTTAAATATAAAAAAAGCTAATACTCCAATTCCAACTGCAACAACCCTTAAGATTAATGATCCAAGTCCTAAGGATCCGTCAGGTGCATAGAAAAAATCAGCAAATGATATTGCGACTACACCACCCATTATTCCCAACATAAACAATACAGCAGGAGCAACACAGCATATCATCCCTGTAATAGCAGAAATTAGAGCATACTTTAGAGACCATTTGAAAACATTAGGTTTTTTTATCATTATTGAATTGTTATTATTTAAGTCACTATTTTTATTTCAACAAATTAGAAAAGTAAAATTACATATTCTTTTATATTCATTTGTACTTTTAGTTAGAGATTAATCTAATGTTAGGTTAAAACATCATTCTTTTTTATATCACAAAAAAATGAGTCAAGACGATTAATTACATAAGCTTAAATGAGAGTTAAGTGATGAATTAACTGGATTATTTATTTTAAAACGGATTCATTGAGGTCCCAATTATAAATAAAATAATTAATTTTTGGTTTATTCAGGATAAGACCGGTATAATTCTGAATAAAAAGATAAACTTGATCTTTTGTTCCAAAATCATTTTTAAATCTTTTGAAAATTTCAGAGAGCTTTAGTTGATTGGGTGATATTTTATTTTTTGTTGAATCTTTAAGAAAGTCATTAGTTATTTTTATCAGTTGATTTTCTAGATTTTTTTCTTGAAATGCCTGATTCAGTAATCTAGGGCTTGATTTTGAAGTAAAATTAATTGCAAAATGAACTCTTGGCTCATTCATTTTTCTTAAAATTTTATTTTTAATATCTCCTAAGCTGTATTCTTTATTTAATGACGAAAAGCATTTGATTTCTTGTAGACTATTTATGTTATGTATGCTTTTTATTGGATAATTTTTTAAAATTAATTGAACAGTCAAAGCATTATGTAAATTTATCCAAAAAGCTAATTTTTGATTTTTTGAATCTTTATCTTTTGGATGGAATCCTTTGAGTGTTGTGACATAGGTATTTAAATTATCTTGCTCAAAAATCCATGCTTTATAATTTACTTGACCATTTTCAGAAACAAATTTATTCAGCATTTGATTCCAGCGGTGATGAATGTTTTTTTGTGCATTTAACGACAAGAAAAACAAACAAAAAAAGAATATGAGTTTTAATTTCATTTTTTTATTGTTAATTTTTAACAGCAACCACCTCCGTCATAATGAAATGTAGAATTTGAAATAAAAATATCATTTCTGTCTAATTTTCCTAAATATTTTGCTGTTTTATCACAAATTGTCAAAGGTTGATTTTGTAGAAGGACATGTCCTTTTTTGTCATCTAAAAAATCGTCATCTCCAAAATAGATTGCCGATTTGCCTGTAAATACACATGGACCATCACTAGGTATAGGATCTTTAATTGCACAAATCTCAATACTTTCAATATATATTATTTCTTTAGTAGGGTAATGTTTAGGATCTAAAATACGATAAGGGCGTCTGGCACGAACTTCAATGGTTCCGAACCCTACAGCAGTTAACATGCCTATATACTCGGTTAATGAAATTGAGCCTGAAAGGCATAATGCCCGAAGGCGATCATCATTTCGTAATGTTTCGTTCATTGGTTGTTCGCAAATTGGATCACTCATAACTAATCGTCCATTTGGTTTTAAAACTCTATACATTTCTTGAAGTGCCTTTTTTAATTCATCTAGTTTAAAAATATTAAATAAACAATTTTGTGCCGCAACATCAATCGAGTTGTTTTTAACTGGTAGTTTTAAAGCATCTCCTTTTTCTATGCGAACAAAATCTGATTTAAACCAAACATTTTGTAATTCAGCTTCTACAAAATTGTTTTTACAAGCTTTTAGCATTTCATCCACAATATCGATTCCAATAACACCTTCTTTTTGTCTAGAGAAATAACTGAACTGTAATAGTTCCATCCCACCACCAACACCTACATAAAGTATTTTTGGATTATTAATTAAATCTCTTGGATGAACTGTGCTTCCACAACCGTAATTCATTTCCTGCATAATAGAAGGAATTTTTAATTCTGGAAATTGCCAAATAGGGGTGGTAGTGCAGCATAATCCAACATCTGGACTTAAAGCAGCATTTTTATATATGTCTTTAGTAGTCTTAAGGTAATTCATCTTCTAGTTTTATTGAAATATAAAGGATTTAAGTCCCTCCAACAAGTCCTTTAATAATTTTCACAAGGTCTTTTTCTCCTCTCTTTGCCATCTCCATAATCTCTTTGATATTAATTAGTTGAAGATCATCAGGATCACATTTATCAGTTAGAACCGAAATAGCTAAAACACGAATACCTAATTGACGAGCAACAATAACCTCAGGAACAGTAGACATTCCTACTGCATCTGCTCCAATAATTTTTAGATATCGATACTCTGCAGCTGTTTCTAATTGAGGACCTATTACAGAAGCATAAACTCCTTGTTGTAGAATTATTCCTTCTTTTTTAGCAATATCTATAGTCTTTAATATAAGATTAGAGTCATAAGGATTACTCATATCAACAAAACGGTCTCCTAATTCACCTATATTTCTTATAGCTAATGGAGATCCACCTTGAAGATTAATATGATCTTTTATCAACATTAATTGTCCCTTTTCAAAATTCAGATCAATTGCACCAGCAGCATTGCTTAAGATTAATTCACTTCCGCCTAAAGCCTTAAAAACACGAACTAAATAAGTGATTTCAAAATAGTCATAGCCTTCGTAAAGATGAAAGCGTCCCTGAAATATAATAATAGGTTTTCCCCTTAAAGTCCCATATATAATAAATCCCTTCTGAAACTTCTGAGTTACAATTGGAAAATAGGGGATATCAGTATAAGAAATTTGCTTTAAAATTTTTATTTGAGAAACTAAATCATGAAGTCCCGTTCCTAAAACAATTCCCATTTTTACTATTGGAATTCCTTTTTTTTTTAAATATAAACTACTTTCTTCAATTTTATTTTTCATTAAAATGATGTTTTAATTTATTAAGCAGATTAGGGTGTTTTTTTAAATCTTCTAAAAGATCTATATCGTTTTTTTCTTTCAAAAAGCTAACCTTGTAGTTTTTCAAATCCTTTAATGTTTCTTTTAAAACAGTTTGACTACCCCATTTTTTATTTTGAAATATATCTGGAATCATTTTCTTTATTCCAAGAAGATAATAGCCTCCATCAGATGCAGGACCAATTACTATATCAGAGTTATTAAGATCCTTAAATGCCTTTTTAATGTTTTCCTGATTTAGATCCCACATATCAGTCCCTATTATAATGATTTGATTAAAACCTTTTTCGAATTCTGTAGATATAGCATTAGCCATCCGTTCACCAAGATCAATTCCTTCTTGAGGGTGTTTTTCACAATTAAGAAATAATTGATCAAAAAAATCAGTTCTATCACCTAAATAATATACTACAACATTTTGTTGAATAGATTGAATTGCAATTTTAGTTTTTTTAAGTAATTGTTTATAAACCCATAATGTTTTTATCTCCCCTAATTCATCAGCAAGTCTGGACTTTACATTACCTAGTATAGGAGTTTTAGCAAAAACGATTAGAATAGATTTCATTATTTTTTAATTTATTCATATTCCAAATGCCCGAAAGTAATTTTAAACAATTTACACTCTATTACATCTTTTTTTAAAGATAAAAAACTCAAATCTTAAATGATGTAATAGAGTAATCTTATCTAGTTTATTTTTTAATATCAAAAAAATGAAACATTAAAAAGACAATAATTAGGTATTAGAACGAATCTATTTTTACTACAATTCTGTTTTATTAAACTGTTTAAGATTAGTTTTTTGTTAAGCAAATTATTTTGTTCATCTTGTAAAAAAAAAATTATGAATAATCCATATTATCAGTCCCAAGACTTAAAAAAATTTAAAAAAATTAGTGATTGGTCTCCAAAACTTGGTAAAAATTTCTTTAACTATTATAATAGTGTGTTTGATGAAGGTGTGCTATCTGCTAGAGAAAAATCTTTGATAGCTCTTGCTGTTTCCCATACCGTTCAATGCCCTTATTGTATTGATGCATATACCCAAGACGGTCTTCAACGTGGAATAGACAAAGAAGAAATGATGGAGGCTGTTCATGTAGCGGCTGCTATTCGAGGTGGAGCATCACTTGTTCATGGTGTTCAAATGATGGAAGTCTACAATAAACGAAGCATGTAATGGGGAACAAATCCTTAAAAAAACTTAATAATCCTCTCTCATCTCCTGAATTTCAACTGAATTTTTTGAGTAATGGTGTTTTTGCTACTGGAGAATTACCAGCTTTTCAAGATCGTATTACAGAAACAGGAAAACCATTTCTGTATCCTAAATCATTAGAAATTCTCCAAATAAATTTAGGTTATATGTGTAATCAGGTTTGTGCTCATTGTCATGTTGATGCAGGACCAGATCGAAAAGAAATGATGACGCGTATTACTCTAAAAAAATGTTTAGATTTGATTGAAAGTGCTCCGGTGAAAACACTTGATCTTACTGGTGGAGCTCCCGAAATGCATCCTGATTTCCGTTGGTTTGTTTCAGAAGCTTTTAAACTTGGAATTGAAGACTTTATTGTGCGTTCCAATTTAACTATTCTAAGGGCAAATAAAAAGTATTATGACCTTCCTGAATTTTTTAAAGCACATAATATTCATGTTATATCTTCATTGCCTTTTTATAAAAAAGAAAAAACTGACAGACAAAGGGGCAGTGGGGTATTTGTAAAATCTATTGAAGCACTTCAAGAACTTAATGCAGTTGGTTATGGAATTCCCAAAACAGGCTTACAATTGGACTTGGTTTACAATCCTTCAGGTGCATTTTTACCAGGAAATCAAAAAGCACTAGAAAATGATTATAAAAAAGCTCTAAATGAAGAATTTGATATTCTTTTTAATCAACTATTTGCAATTACCAATCTGCCTATCAGTCGTTTTTTAGAATATTTGATAGCTTCTGAAAATTATGATGATTATATGAAGTCATTAGTTGAGGCTTTCAATCCAGCAGCTTTGGAAAACGTAATGTGCAGAAATACGCTATCTATTCGTTGGGATGGTTATTTATATGATTGTGATTTTAATCAAATGCTAGATTTAAAAGTAGCAAATCCCATAAAACATCTTGATAATTTTGATTTAAACAGTTTACAAAAAAGGAATATTCGTATTTCTCAGCATTGCTATGGGTGTACTGCAGGATCTGGAAGTAGCTGTCAAGGTTCTGTTGTTTAATTTTTCAGACATTTCAGATTTTCAGGATCTAATACTTTTTATAAAATCATCAATTTTCTGTACTCCCTTTTCTTCTAAAAATTTAATAAATGCGGATCCTATTATTACTCCTTTTGAATGAATAATTGAAGCGTTATAAGTTTCTTTATTGCTTATTCCAAATCCAACTATAGTTGGAGTTTTAAGATTCATTTCAGAAATTCGATTAAAATAATCCATTTGTATATCACCAATAGTACTTTTAGCTCCTGTTACACTTGAGCTAGAAACCATATAAATAAAACCATTAGAGACTTCATCAATATAATGAATTCTGGAATCTGGAGTTTGAGGAGTAATCAAAAACATATTATATAAATTATATTGTACAAATAAATCTTTGTACTCTTTATGATAAACATCAACAGGAAGGTCTGGAATAATTAAACCATCAATACCAGTGGCTTGACAGCGTTTGCAGAATTTTTCAATTCCATACTGCATAATGGGATTGAAATAACCCATTAAAACTAGCGGAATGTTGATATGTCCTCTAATATTTTCTAATTGGTTAAATAAAGTTTCTGTAGTCATGCCGTTCTGAAGCGCCTTGGTAGAGCTTTTTTGTATCGTCGGCCCATCAGCAAGAGGATCCGAAAAAGGTAATCCAATTTCTACCATGTCAACTCCTGAAGCTTGAAGGCTGTTCAAAATAGGGATAGTATCGTTTAAATTGGGGTATCCTGCAGAAAAATATATTGATAAGAGTTTTTTGTTTTCTTTAAATTTTTGGTCTATACGATTCATTATAATTTAAAATAATTTATATAAGTATCTAGGTCTTTATCACCTCTTCCTGAGCAATTAAAAACGATAACTTCATCTAGACCAAATTTTCGGGTATCTAATATAGCAAAAGCATGTGCGGTCTCAATAGCCGGAATAATTCCTTCCATTTGCGAAAGTGTTAATCCCCAATCCATGGCTTCTTGATCAGCAATAGAGAAAAATTCAGCACGTTTACTTCTATATAAATGTGCATGCATAGGTCCCACTCCAGGGTAATCTAAACCTGCTGAAATTGAATAGGGCTCTGTTATTTGTCCATCAGGAGTTTGCATTAATAGTGTTTTACTTCCGTGTATAACTCCCTCTTTTCCTAGAGCAGAAGTTGCAGCACTTTTTCCCGAGTTAACTCCTTTTCCGGCAGCTTCTACTGCAATAATATTTACACGTTTATCATTGAGGTAGTGATAATATAATCCTGCAGCATTACTTCCTCCTCCCACGCATGCAATTAAGTGATCAGGATAGTCCCTTCCTTCTAATTCTTGTAATTGCCATTTTATTTCTTGACTGATTATTGATTGAAAACGTGCTACCATATCTGGGTATGGATGAGGTCCAACTACAGATCCAATAATATAATGAGTATTTACGGGATTATTGATCCAGTCCCTGATGGCTTCGTTTGTAGCATCTTTCAGAGTTTTACTACCCGATTGGGCAGAACGTACTTCAGCCCCAAGCATTTTCATTCGAGCAACGTTAGGAGCTTGTCTTTTGATGTCATGTTCACCCATATAAACAATACATTCTATACCCATCAAAGCACAAACAGTAGCGGTAGCTACACCGTGTTGTCCAGCACCTGTTTCAGCAATGATTCTATTTTTCCCTAAGCGCTTTGCTAAAAGAATTTGTCCAATAGTATTGTTCACTTTGTGAGCCCCAGTATGACACAAGTCTTCACGTTTTAAGTATATTTTTGTTTTGTATTTTTCAGAAAGGCGTTTTGCGAAATATAGAGGTGTGGGTCGACCAACATAAGATTTAAGAAGGTCGTCAAATTCTTTTTTAAATTCTGGTTCAGAAGATATTTTTAAGTAATTCTCCTTAAGTTCCGTTACATTTGGATATAACATTTCGGGAATAAATGCCCCTCCAAAATCCCCATAATATCCTTTTTCGTCTACATTATAATTCATATAACTGATATTTAAAATCTATTAATTTTTTAATATTTTTTAGAGCAGGTTTGATTTCAAATTTACTATTTACATCAATAGCAAATAAAGGTAATTTAGTTTTCAAAAGCTGCCCAATACTCTCAATGTCATCAAGTCCGATTCCTCCACTTAAAAAGAAAGGTTTTTTAGATGCATAATCATTTAATATAGACCAATCAAAAGCATAGCCGTTTCCTCCGGGAAGTTTTCCTTTAGAATCAAAAAGAAAAAAATCACAATTTGATTCGTAAGGTTTTAAAATATTAAAATCAATTTTTTCTTTTATACTAAAAGTTTTTATGACTTCAACTTTAAGTGATTTGATCTGACTACAATATTCAGGAGTTTCTTCACCGTGTAATTGAACAACTTGAAGTTGATGTTTTTCTACACATGATTTAATGTAATTAAATTTGGCATCTACAAAAACCCCTGTTTTTTTTATGTGACTTGGAAGTTTAGGGGTATTTTGACTAACAAAGCGTGATGATTTTGGCCAAAAAATAAACCCCATATAATCGGGGTGAAGCAATTTTAAATCTTCAATATTTTTTTTGTCACGCATTCCACAAACCTTAAATTTCATTTTCTAATTGTTTGATAAAATTAGCTGCAGCAGCTCCAGGGTTATCGGTTTTCATGAAATTCTCACCTATTAAAAATCCTTGATAACCGTAAGTCTTTAATTCTTGAATAGTTTTCACATTGCTTATACCACTTTCAGAAACTTTGATAAATTCATCAGGAATTTTATCAACTAAAGATTTACTTATATCTAAGTCAACTTCAAAGGTCTTTAAGTTTCGATTATTTACTCCTAGTAGATCTAAAGAAGGCATTATTGCTTTTTCTAATTCTTCTATATTATGTACTTCCAATAAAACCTCAAGACCCAGTTTTTTTGCAAATGTCGAAAACTTCAAAATCTCTTTTTTATTTAATACTGCTGAAATTAATAATATTAAATCTGCACCATTTGCTTTAGCTTCAATTATTTGATAAGTATCAATGATGAAATCTTTTCTAAGTAAAGGGATATTGCTTGAGGCACGAGCAATGGTTAAGTCTTCAAGAGAGCCACCAAAATATTTTCCATCGGTTAAAACAGACATACCACAAACCCCTCCATTTTCATACCCTTCAGCTACTTCATTAACAGTTAAAGAATTATTTATAGTTTGTTTAGAGGGTGATCTTCTCTTGTGTTCCGCTATAATTCCTGATTTACTTTTGCGTATTAGATTAGAAATAGAAATTGTTTTTCTTTCAAAAAGGGGTGAAGATTCCCAATAGCTAGAAGGGAAAACTGACTTACGAAATGCTATCTCATTTTTTTTATCATTAATGATTTTATCGAGAATTGTCATAATGAACTTATTTTTTGAAGTGAAGTTAATGCTTGGAGTGCTTTTCCGGAACGTAATGATTCTTTACCAATTTCAAAACCATCCAAAATTGAAACTCCTTTTATAGTTGAAATTGCCATTGCAGCATTAGCACAAACTACATTTTGTTGCGCTTCAGTAGCCTTATTTTTAAGTACATTCATGAAAATTTCCGCAGATGAAGCAACTTCGTTTCCACCTGATATTTCAGATGCTTTCAAAATTGATAAACCAAAATCAGATGGGTTTAATACTCTTTCACTTTGATTACTAATTGCTTTTGTTGATCCAGTTAATGAGATTTCATCATAGCCATCCAGGGAATATAAAACAGTAAAGTTCTGAGAAGTTTTTTGAAATAGATATTGGTAAAGTCTTGCTAATTCGAGATTAAATACTCCTGTTAATTGATTCTTTGGGAATGACGGATTAACAAGAGGGCCAAGCATATTAAAAAAAGTCTTTACTCCTAGTTCGCGTCTTATAGAAGCAACATTTTTCATCGCTGGATGAAATAAAGGGGCGTGTAAAATACAAATCCCAGCTTTTTCCAAACAACGTCTTAAAACAGATTCGTTATTTGTGAAAGTCACTCCCAAATGTTCTAATACATTACTTGACCCACAGCTAGATGAAACACCATAATTACCGTGTTTTGTTACCTTAATACCTGCCCCTGCAGTTACAAATGAAGCAAGTGTGGAAATGTTAAAAGTATCTTTTCCATCGCCACCAGTTCCACATAAATCAATTGTGTCAAAATCTTTTAAATTTACAGCAACACAAAGTTCTAAAAGAGCATCACGAAAACCTTCTAATTCTTCTAAACTGATACTTCGGATCATGTAAATAGTTAAAAATGAAGAAATCTGTATAGGTGAATATTTTCCATCTGCTATTTTAATAATTACCCCTCTTGCCTGATCTCTTGAAAGTGATTCATGATGTATAAGTCTGTTAAGTATTTCCTTCATTTCTTATGAGTTAATCCAGTTCCCCATTATTTTTTTTCCATACTCAGTCAAAATTGATTCAGGATGAAATTGCACCCCTCTCACATTGTATGTTTTATGACGTAATGACATTAACTGTCCTAATGCATCAAATGAGGTAGGAATCAAGCCTTCGGGGAGGGGAGTGTTCACGACCCATGAATGATATCTTCCGATATTAAATGTCTTAGGTATGTCCTTAAATAAAACATCATCTTCAATAACTTTTACAGGGGTTGCTATTCCATGATATACAGTATCTAAATTTTTTAATGTTCCACCAAAGACTTCAGCAATAGCTTGTTGACCTAAACAAATCCCTAAAATATTTTTGGTTGAAGCAAAACGTTTTATAGCAGCTTTTAAAAGCCCAGATTCATTTGGAATTCCTGGACCTGGAGATAATAAAATATAATTAAACATATCCAATTCATCTAAATTAAATTTATCATTTCGCTTGACTGTTACTTTACAATTAAATTCTTCGAGATAATGTACTAAATTGTAAGTAAAGGAATCGTAGTTGTCGATAACGAAAACATGTTTCATATGTCAAAAATAAGATTAAATTTTTTCTGCTAGGTTTAGTGCTTTATCTAAAGCGCCAAGTTTGTTATACACTTCTTGTAATTCATTTTCAGGGATTGATTCCGCAACGATCCCAGCACCTGCTTGATAATGTAATTGTTGATTTTTAGATAAAAAAGATCGGATGATAATAGCATGATTAAAATTGCCATTAAAGTCCATATAACCCAAAGCTCCACCGTAAAAATCTCGCTTAGTTTTCTCGTATTTGTCAATTAACTGTAAGGCTTTGTGTTTTGGAGCACCGCTAAGAGTTCCGGCAGGAAAAGTATCAGCAACTATTTGAAAAGTATTCGTATTCTTTTTTATTTTTCCAATGACTTTAGAAACAAGATGAATAACATGAGAATAAAATTGAATTTCTCTATTCTTTTCGACTATTACCTCAGAGCCATTTCGACTCAAATCATTTCGAGCTAAGTCAACTAGCATGACATGTTCACTGTTTTCTTTTGGATCTTTCGTAAGCTCTTTTGCAGCAGCAGCGTCCTTTATGTCATTACCTGTTCTTTTAAATGTTCCTGCAATAGGATGGATTTCAGCTTGACCGTCTTGGACAATTAACTGTGCTTCAGGAGAGCTCCCAAAAATTTTAAAATCACCATAATCAAAAAAGAATAAATATGGAGATGGATTTATAGAGCGTAATGTTCGGTAAACATTAAATTCATCTCCTTTAAACTCTTGAGAAAAACGCCTAGAAAGCACAAGCTGAAATACATCACCTCGATTACAATGTTCTTTTCCAACTTTCACATAATTTAAAAATTCATTATCAGTAAGATTTGAGTTTTTAGACCCTATTTTTTTAAAAGAAAAATCAGTTGAATTTTTACTATTAATTACCCTCTCAATTTCTACTATATTGTGATTTCCATTATATATATGAGAAAATATATGAGCCTCGTGATTAAATAAGCTAATGGCAATTATATTTTGATAAACTGCATAGAAAATCTCAGGTATTTCAAGTCCTTCTTTGTCTGGATTTAGTTGAATATTTTCAAAATGTTTTATTGCATCATGAGCAATATAACCAAAGATGCCATTACTGATGAACTTATATGGAAACTTTTTGCTTTCAAATTGTTGTGAAAACTTATGAATACGCTCTGGTATATCCCCCGCTTCTTTATGATCTTCTGATGTAACTTTTCCATTGGGATAGTGAATCGTTAGAGTTTTATTTTTTAACTCTATTGATGCAATTGGATTACAGCAGATATAAGAAAAATCGTTATTATTTTCATGATAATCACTACTTTCTAACAAAAGACTATGTGGATAAACATCTCTGACTTTTAAATATACACTTACAGGAGTTATAATGTCTGCAATTATTTTTTTGTGTTCTGATTTTAATTTAAACTTTTCCATTTTTGTTTAATTAAAAAAGGCCTGTCGAATGACAAGCCTTAAGATTTTTACACCAATGTCTGTCACGACTACTTTTATGTATTCGTGCTCCACCAGGTTAAATAAATTATTTTTTGATTCATAAAAATCAAATATAATACAAATTGCCAAAAATCACCAATTAGTAATTATTGATTTTTATTGTGAGAACCGTCACAATAGCCATTAATATTTTGAGTATTGCCACATCCACATTTAGGTCTATTAGTTTTCATTATTTTTTTACATTTAAAGTAACATCCATTTCAATGTCATCATATATTAATTTATCTCCCAGATTTTCGAAGAAATTTCCTGATCTAAATCTCACATCATACTTTGACCTATCAAAAATCATTTTTGCCTCTGCACCATCATTATTCGTATAAAGCTTAAAAGTAGTGGGGAGAGTAATTCCTTTTATAGTCAATTGTCCATTTATTTCATGAGTCCCATCTTTTAATAATACACTTTTTTCAATTATTAATTTGGCAGTGTTAAATTTTTCTACAGAGAAAAAATCATCAGAACGAAGATGTCCTTCTAGTTTTTCTTTCCATTCTCCTGTTAAATCTTGAACATTTAAAGATTTCATGTTTACAATAAAAGTACCACCAATAATTAACCCGTCTTTCATTTTAATTTCGGCTTTAGTAAGAGAAAGTGATCCATAATGCTGTTTTCCAGAAAACTCTTTTCCATACCACTTTATTTTACTTGAATTTGTATCAAAATTCATTTCTTGTCCGAAAGATTGAGATGTAAAGAGACTTTGGATTGAAATAAACAGTATGATTATAGTATTTTTCATATTCATTTTTTAATTAATTGTTTAGATGTCTCAATATTGAAACAATTTTTTCTTTTTCTTTGGTATTTAACTTTTCGATTATTTTTTCTTCAGTGATTTTAACAATTAAATCGATTTGATCCAACAATCTTAAGCCTGAAGGGGTAATAAATAATTCTATTTTTCTTCTGTTTTGTTTACAAGTATTTCTTTTTACAAATGTTTTGTTTATCAATTTATCTATTAGTCTTGTAGTGTTACTCATTTTATGTACCATTTTTTCATGAACCTCAGAAAGGTTTGCTGGCAAACCTTTCTGTCCTCTTAAAATTCGTAGTACATTAAATTGTTGTAAAGAAATCTTAAATGGTTTTAAAGAGGCAGAAAGTTTATCATTTAATATGCAATTTGCCTTAATTATCGATATAATTACTTCTTTAGCCTCCATTTTTTAATGTACCTACAACAATTGTAAATACAAATGTAATATTATAATTTTATAATCAAAATTATTTTTCATTTGCTTGAACAAATAACTGTTTGTACTTTTATGAAAAATTAGATTATGGATTTAACTCAAAATGAATGGAAATTAAAACAGTCTGAAAGTTTAGATTCTATTATTTTAGATGTTAGAACTCCCGAGGAATATCAATCAGGTCATATACCGAATGCAATACTTCTTAATATTGGAGATCCTCAGGAATTTATGTCGGGTATTAATGACTTAAACATTTCAAAATCTTATTTTATCTATTGTAGATCCGGAGCAAGAAGTGCAAAAGCTTGTCAAATTTTAAATCAACATGGTTTCACAAATTGTTATAATTTATTAGGTGGTATTTTAGATTGGCAAGATGAAATTATATAATAGTACCTATGATTCAATCTTCTAAAATCCGTATGTTTCTTGCTAGATACGGCTTTGCAGTGTCAACCCGATTGGCAGAGGTTTTAGGTATGAAGGTCAAAAGTGTCCGACTATTTTTTATTTATGCCTCCTTTGCCACACTAATAGGTGGATTTGTTCTTTATTTAACATTAGCTTTTTGGCTCAAACTAAAAGACATGATTTATACCAAAAGAAGTTCTGTTTTTGATTTATAACTTCATGTATCTATCATGTTTTTTCAATTATATTTTGAATAGTGCTTAGATGTTTTAATATAATGGTAATTTATTTGCAAACTAAATACCATGTTTAATCACTTATAATTTGTTATTCTATTCCTTTTTAAGATATTGGTAGTCTCAAATAGATATTAAAAATTTTTATGAATATTAAACTAAATAAAACCAGTATTTCAAGTCTTTTGTTGCTATTTTCCGGAAACAGCCTGTTTGCTAAAGATAGAGGCTTAGATGAACGTATCAATGAGGCTTTTACTCCAATCGCCAACTGGTGGGAAGCACTAGTGCTACATAATTTTTTTGGTACTGAAATCCCTACAATAATTTTCTTATTAGTCGGAGGTGCACTATTTTTTACTGTTTATTTTGGTTTTGTTAATGTACGAAGATTTACTACTGCTATTAATACAGTGCGAGGTAAATACGATAAGGTCGATGCCCCTGATTTCGTTCATCCTGATCCTGCAATAGCTTTAGAAAAAACAGATACTAGCAATAATCAAGATGGTGAGGTAAGTCATTTTCAGGCACTTGCAACTGCAGTTTCTGGTACAGTTGGTAATGGAAATATTGCTGGAGTAGCTTTAGCAATTGCTGTGGGAGGTCCTGGAGCTACATTTTGGATGATTCTATGTGGATTATTAGGCATGTCAACAAAATTTGTTGAGTGCACTCTGGGAGTTAAATATCGTGACATTGGAGAAGATGGGACAGTATATGGAGGGCCTATGTATTATTTAACAAAGGGTTTAAAGGAAAAAGGCTATGCAAATCTAGGTAAATTTTTAGCTGTAATTTTTGCCTTTCTATGCATCGGAGCTTCTTTTGGAGGCGGAAACGCAGCTCAATCAAATCAAGCTGCAATGCAATTAGTTGACTCTTTCGGAATGACTGGAGGTAGCGCCAGAACTATTATCGGAGTAGTCATGATGGTTTTGGTGGGTATTATAATTATTGGAGGGATAAAAAGAATTGCTTCTGTAACGGAAAAAGTAGTGCCGCTTATGGCATTAATGTATATCCTTGCATGCTTGTATATCATTATAACTAATATCACTTTTGTTGATGATGCATTTGGGATGATTTTTAGTCAAGCTTTTAATCCACAAGCAGGACTTGGAGGATTGTTAGGAGTCTTAATTACCGGATTTAGGCGTGCGGCATTTTCTAATGAAGCAGGAGCCGGATCTGCCTCAATCGCTCACTCCGCAGTGAAAACTAATTATCCTGCTTCTGAAGGTTTAGTTGCTCTTCTTGAACCTTTTATAGACACAGTAGTTATTTGTACGATGACTGCCCTAGTGATAATTATATTTAATGGAGATAATACGGTTTTTGATTATGGGGGAGTTGGCGGAGTAGTCATGATTGACGGTGTTCCTGCAGAAGGTGCTGGAATTACAGCTGCAGCTTTTGCAAAATATATTACATTTTCTGGTCCATTTTTGACAATCGCTGTCGTCTTATTTGCTATTTCGACAATGATTTCTTGGTCATATTATGGATTGCAATCCTGGATGTATATTTTTGGAAAAAGTAAAGTTTCAGAACTTACTTATAAGTCTTTATTTTTAATATTTATTGTTATTGGTGCTGCAGGTGATATGTCTTCAGTCTGGGCTTTTTCAGATGCTATGATTTTAGCTTTAGTTTTTCCAAATATGATAGGTTTGTTAATACTATATCCTAGGGTTAAAGAAGAGCTTAATTCATATTTGGGAGCTATTTCAAGTTTAAAAAAAAAATAAAATAAAGAAATTTAATAATTCTTTTTGTTTATATTTTTCATAAATTTTTAAAATAAACAGATAAGAATAAAACTATATTTGTAAGAAAAATAACCTATGATCAATTTTAATTTACGACCTGAAATTAAAATTTCTGAGACTCAAAAGATGGTTTATGACTCTGCAAGAGATTTTGCAGCTCAACATATTCAACCTTTCGTTTTGGAATGGGATGAGGCACAGTATTTTCCAAAAGAAATTTTTAAAACTGCAGGGTCACTAGGTTTTATGGGAATGCTATTGCCAGAAGTTTATGGAGGTTCAGAGATGGGATATCATGAATATGTAACCTTAATAGAAACCATATCTATTGTTGACCCTTCCATTGGACTCTCTATTGCTGCTCACAATTCTCTTTGTTTAAATCACATATATACTTTTGGAAATGAAGAACAGCGAATGAGATGGTTACCAGCTTTATGTTCTGGAAATTTGATTGGTGCATGGGGATTAACTGAGCATAACACTGGTTCTGACGCAAAATCAATGAGTACTACAGCTCGTAAAGATGGAAATTCTTGGATATTGAATGGCACAAAAAACTTTATTACTCACGGAATTTCAGGAGATGTTGCAGTAGTGATTGCTCGTAATGGTGAAAAGGGAGATAATAGAGGAATGACCGCATTTGTTGTAGAACGAGGAATACCTGGTTTCACTTCTGGTAAAAAAGAAAATAAGTTAGGGATGCGGGCTTCAGAAACAGCAGAAATGATTTTTGATAATTGTATTATCTCTGACGAAAATCGTTTAGGTCCAGTTGGAGATGGCTTTATTCAATCCATGAAAATATTAGATGGTGGACGTATATCCATAGCCGCTCTCTCTCTGGGGGTTGCTAAAGGTGCTTATAATGCATCGCTTGCTTATTCTAAAGAGCGTAAACAATTTGGAAAATCTATAAGTCAGTTTCAAGGAATTTCTTTTAAGTTAGCAGATATGGCGACAGAAATAGAGGCAGCTAGTCTGATGACCCAAAAGGCTTCTGAAATGAAGAACCAAAATTTAAATGTAACTCAACAAGGGGCTATGGCAAAACTTTTTGCTTCTGAGGTTTGTGTTAAAGTTGCTAATGAAGCGGTTCAAATACATGGAGGTTATGGATTCACGAAAGACTACCCAGTAGAAAAATTTTTCAGAGATTCAAAGCTATGTACTATTGGTGAAGGTACTAGTGAAATTCAAAAACTAGTTATTGCACGTAAAATCTTAAATGATTAAATTCTTAGAATAGAAACTTTTATAATTTGCGCTAAAAATAATACTCAATCTTTCAAAAAGAAAGTAGTGTGTTTCCTTCTTTTAGTTATATTTGCAACCATTATGAAAGGAGGTACTACATTATGTTAATTATTCCAATTAAAGATGGAGAAAATATAGACCGCGCATTAAAGCGGTTCAAAAGAAAATTTGATAAAACAGGAGCTATGCGTCAGCTTAGATCACGTAAGCAGTTTATTAAGCCTTCTGTGAGAAATCGTCAAAAAATTCAAAAAGCACAATACATTCAGAATTTAAGAGATAACGAAAGTATTTAATTTTTTATCACATTATTAACAACGTTATCATATATAAGTTTTTAAATTTATATGATAACGTCTTTTTATGTCGATTAATCCCTTCCTAGACTATATTTATTTAGAAAAGAAGTGTTCAGAGCACACTCTTAAAGCTTATCGTTCCGATATAGAAGAATACAAATTATTTATAGAAAAACAGGAGGGTGAAAGTGATTTGATAGGTGTCTCTTATGGTGAAATCCGAACCTGGATTGTGGATTTAATTCAAAAAAAAAATAGTACAAGGACAGTAAATCGAAAAATTTCTGTTTTACGTTCCTACTATAAATATTTGATGAAAATAGGAAGTTTAGAAGTATCTCCACTAAAAGAGCACAAAGCTTTAAAAATGGCTTCCAAAGTTCAATTGCCATTTTCGGTTGAGGAAGTTAATAGTGTTTTAAACTCAGAATTTTTCCCAGATACTTATAAAGGTGAGTTACAAAAAACGATATTAGCTTTGTTCTATTATACAGGCGTGAGACGAAGTGAGCTTATTTCCCTTACGTTATCTAATGTAGATCTGTCTAAAGATTTAATAAAGGTCTTGGGAAAGCGAAACAAAGAACGTTTAATACCCCTTTTACCTGAGATGAAAAAGCTATTGTTTCAGCTGCTGAGTTTTCAGAAAAAGTTATCAATTGATCGTAAAAACAATTTGTTTTTTATCACAGAAAAAGGTAAAGAACTATCAGAAAGTTTTGTTTATAAAACTGTAAATGATTATTTTGGTAATGTATCTACCAAAACTAAAAAAAGTCCTCATGTTTTAAGGCATAGTTTTGCTACACATCTACTGGATCAAGGTGCTGATTTAAATGCTATTAAAGACCTTTTAGGCCATAGTAGTATTGCTGCTACCCAGCATTATACTCATAGCAGTATGGCGAAAATTAAAGAAATATATAAAAGCGCACACCCTAGGGAGAAGAGTAAATAGTTTAATTTTTTACAATAAATAATTATGACAATAATTCATTTTCGAGCTGTAAATTATAATGCAGATATAAAGCTGAAGCAATTTGTAATTCAAAGATTAGATAAACTTTCTCATTTTTATAATCAAATTATTGAAATCTATGTTTTTACAAAAGTTGAGAATACTTCTGATAAAAAAAACAAAAAGGCTGAAATAAAGATTTCGATTCCTGGTAATAATGTTGTGGTAAAGAAAATATGTAAAATTTGAAGAAGGGATATCATCTGCAGCTGATAGTGTGGAGAGAATTCTAAAAAAGCGAAAAGAAAAAATCAGAATTAAACAAGAACTTTTGTCTAAAAAAAACTATTTGAAACTTAATTCAATAGTAGGTATAAGTCAGATCGCTTGCTTTTAAAGTAAAAGGCATTAACTGTTTATCAAAAATTACAAAAGTTTTTTTTATTAAGTGGTGTATTCTCCATAAGTTCATATTATTTTAATAATAACCTTCCTATAATGAAGATAGAAAAAAGTGATTTTGGGTCATTAACCTCTGAAGAAAAAGTTTATAAATACAAATTATCAAATAGTTCAATGTCCATTGAGATAATTAACTATGGAGGTATTATAACAAATATTAATTTTCCAAATTCTGAAGGAAAAAAAATTGATATCGTTTTAGGCTTTAATCATTTAGACCAGTACCTAGATAAACAACCATATTTTGGGGCAATAATTGGAAGATATGGAAACAGAATTTCTAAGGGCAAATTTAATGTTTGTGATAAATTATATCAACTAAAAACTAATAATGGAGAGCACGCTCTCCATGGAGGAATAAAAGGATTTGACAAGGTCATTTGGTCTGTTGAGGAAATAATAAAAAAGGGATATGTAGGTTTAAAGTTAAACTACCTTTCAAGAGATATGGAAGAGGGTTATCCGGGTAATTTAAATGTAAACGTAACTTATATTTTAAATAGTAAAGATGAGCTAAAAATCATCTATGAAGCTGTAACTGATTCCCCTACTATTATTAATTTAACTCAGCATTCATATTTTAATTTAGCAGGAGAAAGTTCAGGGGATATTTTAAATCACATGGTGAGTATCAATGCGGATTCTTTTCTTCCGATAGATGAAGGTTTAATTCCGACGGGTGAATTTAAAAGTGTTAATAAAACTCCTTTTGATTTTAGAGAGCTTAAAAAAATAGGAAAAGACATTAATCTTCAAAATAATCAATTAAAATATGGTTTAGGATATGATCACTGTTGGGTTCTAAACAATTCTCAAAAGGTCATTAGAAAAGTTGCTCAGGCTAAAAGCTTAAAATCTGGTATACAATTAGATGTTTTTTCAGATCAACCAGGAATTCAGTTTTATACAGGTAATTTTCTAGATGGTTCTCTGAAATCAAAGAATTTAAAGGCTTATAAAAAAAGAGCTGGGTTTTGTTTTGAGACTCAGCATTTTCCTGATTCTCCAAATAAATCAAATTTTCCCAATGTAATTTTAAACATATCAGAACTGTATAAAACAGAAACTTGGTATAAATTTTCAAATACTAATAGGTAATTGTAAAACAGTCATAATTTTACGTTGTTATGTGTAAAGTTCCTAATTAAATTAAGGAGTTTTTTATTAACCAAGCTACCCTTTAAACTTTTTAAACTTTACAGTTTACAGTCAGATGAATTATTTCAATCTTATTCCTTTTTTTTGTTGCGTATAATTTTATCTTTGCCACCAGTTTATTGAAATAGTGAAAGGGCGTTATTTAAGCAATATTGTGACTTTGTTTTAAAATCATTGAGAATCAAATCTAAAAACCTTTCGCAACGCTTTTATGTAGTATTAATTGCCGATGTAGCTCAGCTGGCTAGAGCAGCTGATTTGTAATCAGCAGGTCGTGG
>CAJWAE010000017.1 GCA_913020075.1 uncultured Flavobacteriaceae bacterium | reverse complement strand
TTGAAGCCCAATCAAAATCGTCGAGTTCTAAATACCGATCAACAATAGACTGAGAAACAGCAGAAAAGACACCTGCTCCGTCTAAATACGTATTTGTCAATACTACAATACCAAGATTTAAATCCGGAATTAAAATAGTTTTAGACAACATCCCTATTAAACCTCCTGTATGGGAGACTACCATATTTCCTTTGACATCATTCAAATTCCAACCCAAACCATAGCCACTAAAATGAGAATTATATCGGGGATTTCTGTTTGGTTCTAGAGTAGTATGTATTTTCCACATCTCATTTTGGCTAGTTTCACTAAAAAGTTTTTTCTCCAGATTATTCCCGTATTTTCCTTTATTTAGGTGTAGTAGCATCCAGTTGGCAATATCATTGACGTTTGAATAAATAGATCCAGCAGCTCCATTTATTTTTTTCGGATCCCATTGCTCAGGTTCTACAATTGAAAGAGTTTTATCATTATTGAGATGTGGAGATGCAACGTTACTCTTATCATCAATATAAGTTATAGATGCAAATGAATTGTTCATGTCAAGGGGTTCAAAAATACGTTCCTTTATAAATTGCTCCCAGGACATACCACTTACTCTATTTACCAATTCTCCAGCAACCATGTAAAGTAAATTGTCATAATCAAACTTTGTTCGAAACGCAGATTGAGGTTTAAAGTATTGAAAACTGGTAATAATATCATTAATTGTAAAATTTGAACCATCAGGAAAAAACATTAAATCGCCTACTCCTAAACCTAAGCCAGATCGATGTGTCAATAAATCTTGTATATTAAAATTTTGTGTTACATAATCATTATACATTTTAAACTCAGGAATATGATCTATTACCCTATCCTTCCATGAGAGTTTTCCTTCTTCAACTAGTATTGCTAGAGCGGCTGTAGTGAAAGCTTTTGAGTTAGATGCAATTCCAAAATTTGTATGTTCATTTACTTTGGCTTTACTATCAATGGATTTTAAGCCATACCCTTTTTGATGAATAATTCTACCATCCTTGACTACTGCAACAGCCATTCCGGCAACAGTAAATTTATCAGTCGCATTTTGAACGATGGCATCTATTTCTTGCGATGTAACTTGTGTGAATGCCTTATTAATATGTAATCCTGATGTAAGAATTGAAACACAGATTAATTTTAAAAAAATCTTATTCATTATTTTAAATTTCCCTCTTCTTTTGAAGAATTTATATTTATTTAAATATTATTAAATTTAAAACAAAAACGATACTTTAGTAAGTTAAATATTTTTTATTTTTAGATATAATTAACAAAAATGAACCTCAAAAAAAATCTGCTTATATCTGGTCTTTTCATCAGCTGTATTTTACTAAATGCACAATATGAAGGTTTCAGTTCTGAAGAATGGAGTAACCAACAAAAATTAGAAGACACTTTTATTAATGGTATTAATCAACAATCATTTAAAAAACATTTAAAAACCTTGACTATACGTCCACATGTAGTTGGAAGCAAAACAAACGAAGCTGTTCAGAAATATATTGCAAATATCATGAGTAATGCGGGATTTGAGGTTACTAAATATCCATATGATGTTTATTTGCCAAAAGAACCAGGCTTTTCATTGGTTGAATTAGTCACTCCATACAGAGAACCTTTGAATCAGCAGGAAGATATTATACCAAATGATGAATACTCTAAAGATCCTCTACTTTGGAAAGGATGGAATGCTTTTTCTGGAAATGGAGATATTACATCTGAGGTTGTTTATGCTAATTACGGAAGAAAAGAAGATTTTGAACAATTGAAAAATCTAGGAATTGAAATAAATGGAAAAATTGTTTTAGCACGTTATGGAGGTAATTTTAGAGGATTTAAGGCTAAATTTTCAGAGGCAAATGGAGCTGCTGGACTTCTAATTTTTACAGACCCTAAAGACAGTGGTTACATGAAAGGATTAGTTTATCCCGAAGGTCCTTATTACAATAAAAGTACAATCCAAAGAGGCTCATTGCTTACTACAGATTTCACAGGAGATGCTTTGACCCCATTTGAACCAGCTCTTCCTATGGATGGTAAAAAGAAAATAAAACGTCTTGATCCCAAAAATGCACAGCTACACACTATTCCTGTTACACCAATAGGGTACGGTGCTGCCAAAAAAATTCTGCAGCAAATGAAAGGTAAACCAGTACCCCAAAAGTGGCAAGGAGGGCTTCCTTTCACCTATAGACTTGAGGGAGGAAATGATTTAACAGTTAGATTGAAAGTAGATCAAAAAATTGATTTTGTACGAGCCACTAATGTGGTAGGCTTTCTTGAGGGGTCTGAGAAACCAGATGAATGGATTATACTTGGTTGTCATTATGATGCATGGGGATTTGGAGCAACAGATCCAAATAGCGGAACTGCAATGCTCTTAAGTTTAAGTGAAACATTGGGGGAAATGGTAAAAAATGGATATCGTCCAAAAAGATCAATTTTAATAGCCCATTGGGATGCAGAAGAACACGGAGTAATTGGCTCTAGTGAATGGGTAGAGCAAATGCGTGACGAGTTAAGGGCAAAAGGTGTAGCCTATATGAATTTTGATGGAGGTGTTTCTGGCAAAAACTTTAGTGCCTCTGCAGCTCCAACTCTTAAAAAACTACTAGTCGAAACTTCAAAAAAAATTAAATATCCGTACACAGATCAAAGTTTATTTGAATTTTGGAAAAAAGACAATGCAGAAGAACCGAGTATAGGTAATCTAGGTGGAGGGTCAGATCATATTGCCTTTTATATGCATGCAGGCGTTCCTTCCCTAAGTGGCGGCGCAGGAGGCCCAAACTTATATCATTCAAATTACGATAGCTTTCAGTTTTATGAACAATTTGTTGATCCTGAATTTCAAATGGGACCTATGGTTGAGAAAATGGCCGGGTTAATGTCACTTAGGCTAGCTAATGGGAATATTATTCCATATAATTTAAATCGTTATTCAACAGATTTAAATATTCACTTTGAATCTGCAATCTCTAAAATTCAGAGATATAACTCCAGCTTTGAAGGGTTCGATAAATCTAAAAAGGCTATCGAAAAATTGGGAAAAATAAGTAATGAGTTAACAATTAAGATTGAAGAATATTTAATGAATAAAAAAGTTTCTAAAAAAACAATAAATAAAATCAATAAGCATCTAATTGCTTTAGAGAAGAGTTTTATTTCTGAAAAAGGAATGTACTTTGGGTCTTGGTATAAGTCACTCTATGCATCCTCTGATCCTTTTAGTGGATATGCAGCTTGGATATTACCTGGATTGGAATATGAAATTGCATTAAAATCCTCAAAACGATTAAATGAATGGGACAAACGTTACTCAGAAGCTATTATAAATCTTGGACAAAAAATGAATAATTTAATAGAAACTATTAATTTGAGTATGGCTAACAAATAGTTATATCTATTTGTCTTAATTAATTTATTAAATAGTGATAATTAAAACTAAACTAAAGTCCCTTTATGACCTAATGAAATAGTTTAAAAATAATAATTCCAAAAAAAACTAAAGTAAGAATTTACATCATATCAAATATCTTTTTAATGTTCTTACGATTGATTTTAAAACGTATTATCATATTATTTGAACTTAACTTGCAAAAAATATAACTGCATTTGTAATGTTAAACAACACCAATTGCCCTAACTCATTATGAAAGTAGTTGGGTTTTTAGTAAAATATTATTTACCTAATTATACATTTAATAAAAAAATAAATTTATTATTTGAAAGGAAATTATTAATTAGGGCATTAAGGAATAACCCTTGATTTGATAATTTGATAATACACTCATGGCTGATAAAGCTGGTATTACATAAGGATTTAAATCTTTATTTGAAATATTTCTAGCTGCTGTAGCTTGAGAACAAACATATAATTTAACACCTGATTCTTTTAGTTGTTTTAATAAATTTAAATTAGGATTAGGCTTTTCAAATTGATTCTTATGTTTTTCGTCAGAAAGAACAACATGGGTTGCTTCTCCATGAATGGCAAGAATAACACTAATTTTGTCATTAGAAACATTCGCAACACTAAACATATTTAACAACCTAGCGACACTCCAAAGACCCTTGTTCACACCGTTTTTTTCTTTTATATCCTTTATATCGAAGATTAAATTATATTCCAAAGATGGATCAGGCTGCTCAGCAGCATCCTTAAAATACTTTATTTCTCCATATCCGTCAATTAAAGGGGTTTCCCATTCTTGAGCAGATAAAATTTTAAACGTTATGAAGAAAAAAAGGATATATGTTAGTTTCATTTTTAAATGCATTAATTAAAAATTATTAATAGTAATTTTTAAAAATACAAAAAAGAGAGTATAAAAATAGTATATGATATTATTTCAAAAACATTTATAAGTTGTTAAATTGTAAAAAAAAGAGTCCGTGAATCAATCAGGTAGAATAATTAAATGGAATCATTTCAAAAATTAATCAAAAGACTTTTATTATTGATTGGAATATTCACTATGATAATTATCAGTGTAATTATTGCACTTTATAATTATGAAACTAAAAATATAGAATACAATATTATTGAACAATGGGATCCAAATGAAATGATAATTGATAATTTAAATGTCCCTTTAATAGTAAAACAAGGATATTTATTTGTTAGTGAATCATCAAAACATATGGGCCCTCTTGCTAAAAATGACAGCCTTCGCTTTTCTGGAAATAATCTTTCTTGTACAAATTGTCATTTAAATGGAGGAACATTATCCGGTTCTGCATCTTGGATTGGAATTATTGATCGTTTTCCTCAATTTGGAGGAAGAGCAAACAAATTAGGAACAATTCAAGATAGAATTAATGGGTGTATGGAAAGAAGCATGAATGGTAAGAAATTGTCTTTAAAATCAAAACAAATGAATGCAATTGTTGCTTATATGGATTGGCTGGGAGAAGATTTACCAAAATTAAATTCAAAAATATTTAAGGGATACCCCGCTATTACTATTCCAAAATTGGCAGTAGATTTAGAATTTGGAAAAAATATTTACATAAAAGAATGCACAACATGTCACGGAAAAAATGGTCAAGGAATCAGATATTTAGATATTGATAAAGGCTACCAATATCCTCCTCTATGGGGTAACGACAGTTATAACGATGGAGCTGGCATGAACAGAGTAATTACAGCAGCTGCATTTATAAAAAACAACATGCCATTTGAACAGGCTTCATGGGAAAATCCAAAACTAACTGATGAACAATCTTATCATGTTGCAGGATATATAAATAGTTTTTCAAGACCTCATAAAAATAATTCTGAAGCTGATTATCCAGATAAAAAACTAAAACCTGTATCAACACCATATGGCCCTTGGGAAGATGATTTCTCTGCTAAACAGCATAAATTTGGTCCCTTTGCTCCAATTATTTCTTTTTACAAAAAAAAATACAATATCGAAAAAACTAAATAGAGAAGAATTTAAACACTAAATTTGTCTATATTTTATAATTGATGGAGTATTTTCAAGAATTTTTTAAAATTTTAAACGGTTCTATTAATTGGACATTTAAATCTGTTCTTTTTGATGTGCCTTGGAATGAAAATTATTTTTGGGGTCTAATTATTATTTCTATAGTAGTGTGGGGGTTAGAAATCCTTTTTCCTTGGAGAAAAGAACAAAAAATATTAAGAAAAGATTTTTGGCTAGATGGCTTTTATATGTTTTTTAATTTTTTTATATTTTCATTTACTATAAGTGGTTTTTATCACGTTTTACAATTGTTTTTTAGTGATGCCGGCATATCTGAAAAAAGTTTAGCAATCATTGATATATCCCTTTGGCCCATATGGCTTCAGTGTTTAGTGTTTTTTATTGTTTTAGATTTTGTTCAATGGATTACCCATATTTTGTTACATCGAATACCCATTTTATGGCAATTCCATAAAGTACATCATAGTGTAAAAGAAATGGGGTTTTCTGCTCATCTTCGATATCATTGGATGGAAAATATTTTATACAAACCAATGAAAACTTTTGGAATAATGATTTTAGGTGGGTTTGAACCAGAACAGGCTTATATTGTTCATTTTATAGCAATAACAATTGGTCATCTTAATCATTCAAACATAAAAATATCATGGGGGCCATTAAAATATATTTTGAATAATCCGATTATGCATCTTTACCATCATGCTTATGCTATTCCTAAAAAAAGATTTGGAATTAATTTCGGAATTAGTCTTAGTGTTTGGGATTATCTATTTAAAACAAATCACATTCCAGAAACCGAAGGTAAAATAAAATTAGGTTTCCCAGGAGATGAAGATATTCCCTCAGATTTCTTAAGTCAGCTAACTTATGGATTTAAATCTAACAAAAAAGTGAATAAAATATAGCTTATTATTTTGCAATAGAATGAACTCTATTTAGGAATACTAATCATAATATTTCGATATTCAACCTTTCCATGGTCTCCCTGAAACATAATAGGTCCGGGAAAACCCTCATTACTGTCCATAGCACCTCCTGTAATGCCAGGTATTATTTGATCGTTAATAATAGCCTTCTCATTTACTAAAATAGTAACTCTTCTTCCAATCAAAGTAATATCAAAAACCTGCCATTCTCCAGCCTTTTTTGCCGCCATCTCGTTAGGTGTTAAAAATCCATAAACTGCCCCAAATAAAATTGAACTAGGATCTTTACCGTAACTATCTTCTACTTGCACCTCATATCGTCCTCTTAAGTAAATACCTGAGTTGCTTTTTTTAGGATAGCGTACTTCTAAATGAAGTTTAAAGTCTTCAAAAGTAGATTCTGACACTAAATTAACACCGGTGTAAGGATTGATTAAAATATCATCTTCAACATACCATTGATTCTTGCTATCTTTGGATTGAGGCTTCCAGCCTTCTAAATCTTTGCCATTAAATAGAGGGGTAGGTTTACCAAATTCAACTTTGTTTTTACGAATTAATTTTGGTGCTCTTTCTCCTCTAAACTTTAGAGATTCTCCTTTACTTGACAAAATATGTCCATTTAAACCGTCATTTTTAAGTTTTGCTGAGAAATGAAGATCATTATCGCCATTCCACTGAGAAGGAATTGTAAAATCAACAATATCGTTATAAAAATACACTTCAGATATAGGACGTGAACTACCGTTATATTCAACAAAATTGCCTACTAAAGTTTTAGTCCCAGATAATTTTACTTCAAGCCATGAAGGTAGAATACTGTCAACTGATTCAACGTGTAAATCCCATTTTCCAATAATTTCATTTTGGTATTGGGCATTTAAAGATGAAATAATACTAAAAAGAGTAATTATTTTATAAATATTAAAAAATGTCTTTTTCATAATTAGTTTAATTATTGATTTTCACTTATTAGTTAAGAGATAAAATATCAATTCCTAGATAACGATCATCATTATTATAATACCAAGATCTATTTTTTGGTATTTTTATCCCGTTAACAAGTAATTCTTGATCTAAAACAATGTATTCTCCATCATTTTTTGATTCATCATGAAAGAATTGATATCGCTTAAGAGCATAGGTAGTTTGATCAAAATAAAAATACCAAGTATCTTCACCAACTTCAGGTTTATAGGTAACTCTTAATCTCCAATACAATATATCTCCTATTTTTTTACTCTTTATTAAAGGATCAATTATAGTTCCATTATCATTAAGTTTCATAGGTAAGCCATATAAATACTGATAATAATCACGATACATTACCGCTCGATCACAAGTTAAACTATATTCATTTTTGATTTCCTCAGAAAAAGAAGAAGAGCCATTAAAAAAAAGTGTGCATTCTTCTCCATTTAAAGCAGAAGTTGTGAAATTTTCATTCATTTGAACAGTCAATTTAAAAAAAGAATTTTTTATGTCAACTTCTATTTTACTTTTTCTTAACGAACTATCCTTACTCTGCATAGTTACATAAAAAACACTTTTGAAAGCATCCCACAGGCCCTGAGGGTCATGATATTCTATTGAACATGTAAGGAGTTCTTCTCCGCTTATTTGCTGACTAAAAGATGATTTAGAAACTAAAAAAAATAGAATTAAGCCAAAATATATTTTCATAAAAAATTATTTAGAATGTAAAAAAAACTTTCTCATAAGGCTAAATAATTTTTTACATCTTTTTTTAAATTAATAACGAAATAAACTAATATAAATGTTTATTAATTTTGATTTCTTTTAATTTCCATTACAAAACTACGTAATTCTACTAATCCATGTATAACCTTCCAATTGCAGAATAACCTGGATTTATTTTTTTATTAAGATTATCTAACTAAGTAACGTCCATGCCATGAACCAAACGAATAACTCGTGTTTCAGATTCGCTCGAATAGGAAATCATAATTAGAATTAAAAAAAACAGATAAACTTGTTTCATGAATTATTATCTTAATGATTTTATAGTTTTAAGAACACTGTTAACGCTGACTTTTAATTCATCAAAATCTTTTTGTTCAATAATAGTTTTTGAAATTAGCTGAGAGCCAATACCCACGCAGGTGACTCCTGCATCAAACCATCCCTTTAAATTTTCTTTGGAAGTATTTACACCCCCACTTGGCATAATACTAGTCCAGGGTTGAGGACCTTTAATTGCTTTCACAAAGTCAGGACCATAAATATTTCCTGGGAAAAGTTTTATGATTTCTGCTCCACGTTCTTCTGCTATTGCAATTTCAGTTAATGTTCCACACCCTGGTGACCAGAGTACCTTTTGTCGGTTACATACAATAGCTATATCTTCTCTAAATACAGGAGTTACTATGAAATTAGCACCCATTTTCATATAATCACTTGCCGCGCCTGCATCTGTAATAGAACCTACTCCCAATATCATTTCGGGAAGTGTGTCTTTAGCAAATAGAACAAGTTCTCGAAAGACCTCGTGAGCGAAATCTCCTCTGTGTGTTATTTCAAGAAGTCTAGCTCCACCATCATAACATGCTTTTGCAATTTTTTTTGCAATATTCACATCCTTTTGGTAAAAAAGCGGTATTAAGCCTGTTTTTTGCATCTGATTGATTACTTCAAGTCTTGTAAATCGTGCCATCATTTTATATTTTTATCGAGAAACTCTTCCAGAAGCATCACCACCCATTAATTTTTCAACTTCTTGTATACTCACCAGATTAACATCTCCCTTAATTGTATGTTTTAAGCAAGAGGCGGCAACCGCAAAATTTAGTCCACTTTGATCATCTTCAGGATAGTTTAATAGTCCATATATTAATCCTCCCATAAAAGAGTCGCCTCCTCCTACACGGTCAACAATGTCTGTGATTTGATATTGTGGACTTTCATACATAGTTGTTCCATCGAAAAGAACACCAGCCCATGTATTGTGTGAAGCTGAAATAGATCCCCTTAAAGTAGTGATTATTTTTTTTGCTTTTGGAAATTTTTTCATCATCTGTTCACAAACTGAAAGAAAATCTGCAGCTTTAATCTGATGGCCTTGGGTAGTGATATCTAAGTCTTTAGGTTTAATACCAAAATGCATTTCTGCATCTTCTTCATTCCCTAAAATAATATTACAATACGAAGTAAGATCTGTCATAACAGACTCTCTGTCAGCGCCATAATTCCATAGTTTAGCACGATAATTCAAATCTGTAGAAACTGTAATTCCCAAATCACTAGCAATTTTTACAGCTTCTAGACAAGCATCAGCTGCACCTTTTGAAATTGCAGGAGTAATTCCTGTCCAATGAAACCAAGAGACACCTTCAAAAACTTTTTTCCAATTCACCATTCCGGGTTGAATCTCTGAAATGGAGGAATAGGAACGATCATAAATCACTTTACTAGCTCGACTAACGGCTCCTGTTTCTGAAAAGTAAATACCTAATCGATTTCCTCCACGAATAATATTATTTGTTTTGACTCCACGCTTGCGAAGTTCCATCAATGCACAATCACCCATATCGTTTTTAGGTAATCGGGTTACAAAATCCACATCAACACCGTAATTAGCCAAAGAAATAGCTACGTTAGATTCTCCTCCACCATATACAACATCAAAGGAATTTGTTTGAGAAAATCGCAAATATCCTGGAGGTGATAACCGTAACATAATCTCACCAAAAGTTACAACTTTATTCATAGCTATTTTTTTATATGATGTATTTGTAATATGAATTTATATCAATAATTAAAATATTCTTTCGCATTGAAATAACGGATGTCTGAAATTGTTTTTCCAACACAAATGAGGTCATTTGGTAAAGGTCATTTTTCGATGTCATTTCCAAATAAATTAGATAAAAGTCTTCTAAAATATTCATGGCGAGGGAAAGATAGAAAACTTCTTGAAAGTTTACTTAATTTTTAATTTATCGTGAACTAAAATAATAAATTTTTCTAATAATCTAAACTCAAAAGTTTTTTTTTAAAATGCTCTAGATCAGAAAAGAAAATCTTTTAAAATAACAACCTTATTATTTACAACAATTAGATCAAATATTTTATTGTGATTTTAATAACTATGATTTTATTAATTCATTATATAAATGAATTATTTAAGGTTATTTGGGTGATTTTTTTCTTTAATTTTGTTATTAGATACAGCTAATAAATTTATAGTCAAATTATTATCATACTATGTCTAAAACAAAGCCAACTGACAATAACTCACTCCCTTTTTTAGAAACTAAAAAAAGCGTTGCCAAAGTATTAAATAATTATATTCAGACAAGTAAAGATTGTAAAGGAAATGTTTTAGTTCAAAAAAGTCCGCAAGAAATTGCTGAGGAATTAAACTTAAAAGAATTATTCGAAAAAGGTTTTAAAGACTTGACTGATCTTGAAAGCTTTATCAAAATCTATTTAAAACATACAAACCATTTAAGGAATCCAAGGTATGTAGGACATCAAGTTGCTGTTCCTCAAGATCTTTCTGGTATTCCTGACTGGATTCATGGTACTATTAATAATCCAAGCTCACTATATGAAATGGGACCCTCAGGAGCTACACTTGAGGGTTTTATGATCAATTGGATGCTTTCCAAACTTAATTGGTTTAAGGGTAATGATCTTTACGATTTTAGCAATCATAAAGATAACGGGAGCGGAACTTTAACACATGGAGGTTCTATTGCAAATATGACTGCACTTTCAGCAGCTAGAGCAAAAATTGCCCCCGAATCCTGGATGGAAGGTTCACCGAAAGATTTGGTAGTTATGGGACCTAGCACCTCTCATTATTCAATAGTCCGTTCATTATCAATAATGGGAATGGGAAAAAATTCATTTATCCCTGTTCCTGTAGATACCAATGAAGTGATTCAGACAGAAGCGTTAGAAAATATATATGCACAAATAAAAAAAGATGGTAAACGTGTAATGGCTGTAGTAGCTAATGCTTGTGCAACTTCAACTGGTCTTTTTGACCCACTAAATAAAATGGCGGACTTTTGTAAAAAACATCAATTGTGGTTTCATGTTGATGGTGCACATGGTGCAGTGGCTCTTTTATCAAAAAAGAATAAACACAAAGTAAATGGTATTGAATATGCTGATTCAATAATATGGGATGCTCATAAAATGTTGAGAGTCCCTGCGCTTTGTACAGCAGTTCTTTTTAAACAGCAAGAGGATCAATGGAATAGTTTTCATCAAAAAGGAAGCTATGTTTTTCATGAAAATGAAGTTGTTGGAATTGACTCTATGCCTTACACTATTGAATGTACCAAATCAGCTTTAGGAACTAAGTTATTTTGGAGCTTTGCTTTAGAAGGAAAAAAAGCGATTTCTCTTTTTGTTGAAAACACTTTTCAGCAAGCTCAAGATTTATACACATATTTAAATGAAAGAATAGATTTCTATTGTCCATATATTCCACAATCAAATATTTTATGTTTTCAATATTGTCCTGATAAATTATCAAATATTCAACAACTAAAGCTCCGATATGCCTTAATAAATTCGGGTAAGTTTTATATTACATCATGTGAAATTAATGGTGAAAGATTTTTAAGAACTGTATTGTCAAATCCCCTAACCCAGCAAGAAGATTTTATAGCCATGGCTAACACAATTAAAAGTTTAGCTGAAGCTTTGTTTTTTGAAAAGAGACAATAAATTGATAATCCATTTTAAAAACTTATACTTTTGCACTACAAGACTTTATTATGAATCAATTTAAAATTAGAGCATATATTATTGATAAAATTACCGAAAGTGGTGTTCCTAGCTACTTGGCAGAAAATTTAGTTATTATTTTATTATTTTTAGTTTCACTTTTTATTGGTGGAATACTATTTTGGGTATCAAGAAAAATAATTATTGGTTTTTTCAGAAGGATCACTCTTAAAACTAAATCATCTTTTGATGATTTATTAATAAAAAATCGAGTACCTCGTATTCTTTCTTACTTACCCGTTTTGTTTTTGTTCTACGGAAGTATACCTTCAATTTTTGAGGGATTTAACGACTTACTATTCAAATTTTCTAAAAATGTTTTAGAAGCCCTTTTTATAATAGTTATTATTGGTATTGTGAGGGCTATTCTAAAAACCCTTACAGATTATCTTAAAACAGTTCCTTCATTTAAAGACAAACCTTTAGACAGTTACTTGCAAGTTTTTATGATTTTCCTCTGGTTTATTGGTGGGATTTTAATCTTATCCGTATTAACTGGGAAAGATATAGGAACCTTCTTAACTACTCTTGGAGCTCTTTCAGCTGTATTGCTTTTTGTGTTTAAAGATACAATCTTAGGCTTGGTTGCCAGTGTTCAAATCACTGTGAACGATACAGTTCGTATTGGAGACTGGATTAGTATACCAAGTAGTAATGCTGATGGAGATGTGATTTCTATAAGTTTATCAACTGTTCAAGTTCAGAATTTTGATATGACAATTACATCTATTCCGACCTATAAATTAATTTCAGATTCGTTTATTAATTGGCGAGGAATGAGTGAATCTCAAGGTAGAAGAATAAAACGTTCTCTTCTGATTAAAATTAGTAGTATTCGTTTTTTAAATTCAGATGATATTTTAGCACTTGATAAAATTGAAATATTAGCTCCTTTTCTTCAAAAAAGAAAGAATGAAATTGAATCATTTAATCAAGAAATAAAGACTGATAAAAGCCTTTTGATCAACGGACGAAATTTAACTAATATAGGATTGTTTAGACATTATACAGAAGCCTATCTTAAAGAGCATCCTATGGTTAATACTAAAATGACTGCTATGTGTCGTCAGTTATCTCCAACTTCACAAGGAATACCTCTTGAGGTATATGTATTTAGTGCTGACAAGGACTGGGTAAATTATGAGCACATCTCTGCTGATATTTTTGATCATCTAATTGCTTCAACAAAATATTTCAACTTGGAATGCTTTGAATTATCACCTCAACTTCCAATAATTAAATAACAAAAAGACTTTTTTTTAATGTTTTTTTGTTAGTAAACATATGATTTAGTCCATCCCTTGTCCGTTAATATAGGGAGATCCTGCTAATTTTAATATTTTTTCTATTTCAGAAACCTTAGTTTCAATTACAGTTTTTACTTCTGACTTAACTTCTTTCAAAAGTTCTTTTGCAGTAGCCAAACTCTTTTTATGTAGATCTGTAGGTCCATAAGTATTTTCCAAACCATCAAAAGCACTATATAGAAAGTTTTGCAATCCTGCAGGATTTCGTTCTCCCACTTCACTTCTTGAAGGACTTCCAGATAATATTTTATTTATACGTGTTAATTCTTCTTTCAAACTTGCTAATTTTGACTCTGTGGTTCCTGGAATAATATTTGTTCTTCCCAACGCTTTTACAAATGCTTTTTGTTTTTTATTACTTTCCGACAAAACATCTTGTACTGCGTTAATTTCTGATAAAAGACTAGTCAATTCTATGCGAAATTTATTGTAATCTGAGTAGCTTGCTCCTTTTAAAACGCCCTCTCTAATAGATTTTACCTCAAAAGATATTGGGCCGTCTAAAATAGTGACTTTGCCATTTTGCTCTAGATGTAAAGAAGCAGAATAACTTCCTGGAGTAACCATAGATCCACCTCCATATCGACGTCTTGAATTTCCATTGACAGATATAGCAAAAGGATTAAAATGTGTTAAATTCCAAGAGATACGGTGGCTTCCTTTGGACGCTTTTTCCATTATTTTGTTTATAACATTACCATCTTTATCTTGAATCGTTAGTATCACTTTAGCATTTTGTTCTTCAATCTCGTCATCTAAGGCATCCCATCCTGGGAAAGGAATATTCTTTTTTGATTTATTTAATTCAACCTCACGATTTTTACGAGCTTGTTTTTTTGTTTTAAAATCATCAGCCATATGATAAGTGAATTCAGCTCCAAAGGTTGGATTTTTTGCGAAATAATAATCTGCCCCAGTATTTCCAATACTGCTTCTAGGAACATACCACTTAGCTGGACGCGGAGTAAACAACTTACCCTGTTTACTTAAATTATCTTCTGTAAAATCTCTTAATGCACTATAATCATCAAGAATAAAAAAGCCTCTTCCAAAGGAAGCAGCAACCAAGTCATTCTCACTTTTTTGAATAGTTATATCTCTAAATGAAATGGTAGGAGTTCCAGGGAGTTTATTCCAAGATATGCCATTATTTAAAGAAGTATAAATCCCATTTTCCGTAGCTGCAAATAGTAAGTTTTTCTTTATTGGATCTTGAACCATTCGCCATACTATTGTACGCTTAGGAATATCACCACTTATGGATTTCCAAGTTAAACCTTTATCTAAACTTCTAAATAAATAGGGATTAAAATCACCTTCTTTATGATTGTCTAAAGCAACATAAACAGTGTTAGCATCATACAAATCAGCTTTGATATCATTAACAAAAGATCTAGATGGAAGTCCAAGGCTTGTAACTGGAATTTTTCTCCAAGAATCACCTCCATTTTCTGAAACTTGAATAAAGCCGTCATCTGTACCTGCATATAAAAGCCCCTCTTGGATTGGAGACTCTGCAAGAGAAGTAATAGTATTATAGTTAGACATTGCTCCAACATCCCAAGCATTATCCCAGCTTTGCTGACGCCCCATGATAGGAAGAGTAATTCGATCTTCATTTCGAGTCAAATCACCAGAAATAGTTTCCCAATCATCTCCACGGTTTTTTGACATCCAAACTCGATAAGATGCAAAATATAAATGTGCTGGATTATGAGGACTAACAAGTATGGGGGCATCCCAATTAAATCGTTCATGAGGTTCTCCTGACGATGCTTTAGGTTGAATGGCAACTTGCTCACCAGTCGTTAAATCAACTCTATGTAAACCTCCTTGCTGTGTTTCAGCATAAATAATATTATTATAAACAGGATCAGTGGCTGACTGATGACCGTCAGCACCAAGTGTTTTATACCAATGCTTATTTGCAATACCTTCACGTTCGTCTGTTGCTGATGGTCCACCTGCAGAACCATTGTCTTGTGTTCCACCAAAAATATGATAAAATGGTTTTGCATTATTTACAGCAACTTTATAAAACTGAGTTAAGGGTAGATTTTTAATATATCGCCATGTATTTGCTGAATCAAAACTTTCGTAAATTCCTGCATCAGTACCTAACATAATATAATTGGGATCATCTTTTTTAAATACTATGGCATGGTTATCCGAATGTTTTTTTCTTTCCTGAAGTTGTTTAAAGGTTTTTCCTCCATCATTAGAAGTCAAAACACGAACATTCATTAAGTATAATTGATCAAACTTATGAGGACTTGTATATAATTCCTGATAATAATGAGGTCCAGTTCCACCGGAAACAGTATTTGACATTTTTTTCCATGAAGCCCCTCTATTATCTGAACGATATACAGCACCTTTAGTTCTATCAATCTCAATTGCCGCATATACAACATCGGGCTGCTGAGATGAAATAGCTATACCTATTTTACCCATATTTGACTTTGGAAGACCATTAGTTAGTTTAGACCAATTATTTCCACCATCATCTGAACGGTATATTGCAGTCCCAGGACCTCCTCCCATTAATGCAGCTACAGTTCTATGTCGATCCCAAGTTGCTGCATAAAGAACTTTCGGGTCCCTAGGATCAATCATAATATCTGTGACACCGGTCCATTCACTATTACCTAAAACTTTTTTCCATGTTATCCCTCCATTAGTAGTTTTATATAAACCACGATCGTCTCCTTTATTCCATAAAGGTCCTTGAGCTGCAACCCAAACAATATTTGAATCATTTGGATGGACAATAATTTCAGAAATATGTTCAGAATTTTTAAGCCCCATGTTCTTCCAACTATTTCCTCCATCAGTACTTTTATAAATACCGTCACCGTACGCCACGTGTCGACCACCAACATTTTCTCCTGTCCCTAACCATACAATCTCTGGATTTGAGGGGTCTAGGGTTATACAGCCTGTTGAATAGCTTACCTGATCATCAAAAATTGGTTTCCAAGTGGTTCCTGCATTTTCTGTTTTCCATACACCTCCTGAACCCGTGGCAACATACCAAACACTTTCATTGTCAGGATGAGTGACGATATCAGAAATTCTTCCTGATAAAAAGGCAGGTCCAACATTTCTAAAAGAAAAGGCATCTAATGATAATTTATTTTTAACTGGTTTATTTGATTTTTTCTTACGTTGTGCATCTACACTATTAAAAGAAAAGAAAAGTATAACGCTAATAGATAATATAAATAATCTCATAATTAAATATTTTAATGATATTACCAAAGTACATTTTATTCTCAATCTTCTGAATATCAGTCTCCTGTTTTTTTTAGATATTGCGGACTGACAAAATTTATAAATTATGATTACACTTAAAAAAATCGGGATATTTTGCCTTTTTTTTATTGGAATAACAATTCAGGCTCAAAAGTCATCTAAAAATGATGATGTACTTAAACCTATTGATTCGTTGACTAAAAAGATGATTAAACAAGAGGGATTGATAACTGCTTATCGAAAAGAAAATAAAATATTTTTTGAGATTCCAACCTCACTTTTAAATAAAGACTTACTTATGGTAACACGCTTTGTTAAACTTCCTGGAAACTACCAAGCATATGTTAATGCCGGTTCCAAAACTAGTGAGCAACTCATTCATTTCAAAAAGAAAAATAATCAATTACTTCTTACTCAAGAAAGCTACATCAATTTTGCTAATCAAAATGACCCTATAGCACTTAGCGTTGCTCAAAACAACTTCCCTCCTATTTTAGATGCTTTTCCAATCAAAAACGAAGAAAAAGATCGCTTTTTAATTGATGTAAGTAATTATTTTTCTAAAGATTCTCCTGGTTTCAATATAATTAGAAAAAGTATTAAAAAAGAATATAATATTGGAAGTGCTGATAGTAAAAGAAGTTTTATTGATAGCATTAAAAATTTCCCTAATAACATTGAAGTAACGCATACACTGACATATAGAGTAAGTAATCCACCTAGAAGTAACACTTCAAAAACAATGAGTTTTCAAATAAATCATTCGATTATTGCTTTACCCGAAGATCCAATGCCTTTTAGATATCAAGACCCTCGAGTAGGATGGTTTAGTTTAAAAAAATATAATTATAGTTCCGATGCACTTAAGTCTGATGAAATTAGAATTATTAGAAGATGGAGGTTAGTTCCCTCTGATATAAATGCATATATAAAAGGAGACTTAGTTGAACCAAAAAAACCCATTATATACTATTTAGATCCTGCAACCCCATTAAAGTGGAGACCATATTTTAAAAAGGGTATTGAAGATTGGAATACTGTATTTGAAAAAGCCGGATTTAAAAACGCTATTATTGCTAAAGATCCTCCAACCAAAGAGGAAGACCCTAATTTTAGCCCTGAAGACATTCGTTATTCTACTGTCCGATATGTTGCTTCTAGAACAAGAAATGCTACTGGACCAAGTGTTTCCGATCCTAGAACTGGTGAAATTATTGAAAGTGATATAATTTGGTATCATAATCACCTGCGTTCTTATCGTAATCGCTTTTTATTAGAAACAGGTGCTGCCAATCCTAAAGCAAGGAGTCTTAAAACGCCAGAAGAAGAAATTGGTGAGATGATGCGTCGTGTCATTTCACACGAAGTTGGACACGCTCTTGGACTACCACACAACATGAAAGCTAGTGCTGCTTATCCTGTTGATTCTTTAAGGTCAGCAACTTTTACCCAAAGAATGGGAATTGCAACAACTATAATGGATTATGCTCGATATAACTATATAGCACAACCTGAAGACAAAAACATCAGGTTTGTCCGTCAATTAGGTCCATATGACGATTATAGCATAGAATGGGGCTATCGTTATTTTCATAATGAAACTTCTGAATCTGAAAAAACTATTTTAAAAACAATGGTAGATTCAAAAAGCATGAATCCACTCTATATGTTTGGCTCCAACAGTTATGATCCGGATACTCAAACTGAAAATATTGGAGATGACCCAATAAAAGCAAGTGAATATGGTATAAAAAATTTGAAAATTGTTGCCAAAAACCTAGATGAATGGACTACAGATGAAGGAGATGATTATTCAGACTTAGATGAGCTTTACAATGAAATGGTAGGTGTTTATCGAAGATACATTTATCATGTTATAAAGATGATAGGTGGAATTAATGAAACCCTCATGAATAAAGGACAAAATAATGTTCCTTTTAAAAATTTAGATCAGGAAAAACAAAAAATGGCACTTTTCTTTCTGAATACAAACCTTTGGAAAACACAAACTTGGTTATTAAAACCTGAATTAATATCAAAAATAAAAAATGAAGGTGGCTTAAAAACACTTCAGAATCTTCAGCTAAGTGCTCTAAACAGAATTTTAAGTGTTTCTCGACTAAATAGAATGTTGTCTTCACAAGCTACTTTAAAAGGTCAAGGAATGAAGCCAGATCAATTGCTTAAAATACTTTTTAATTCAGTTTTCAACACAGACATTTCCCTAGACAATTCTTTCATGGCATTACAAGTAAATTTTACCAATCGTATTTTAGAATTGATAAAAGAAGAGAAATTAAATACTCGAATAAAATCAAGCCTCACAGCTTTCCAAAATAAAATTTATAAACTGACAAAAAAGAAAAGTAAAACTGGTGAACAAACGATAAAAAATCATTTCAAATATATTAGTATAATGACTGAATATCCCCAAAAATGATCGAAAAAATATTTGAAAATACGCGTTTTTACGATTTGTAGCGATTATTAACTAATATTAAAAAACAGTTTTAATAACATCAAAAGCAGCCTCAGCCATCTGATTACATTTATTATCTAATAGTGGGTTTATTTCTGATACCTCCAATGCTATTACTTTTTCACTAGCAAAAAAACCTTGAATTAAATTAATTACTTCTTGAGTATCAAATCCTTTTGAAACGGGAGTTCCTGTGCCTTTTGAGATTAGATCACAATCTAGGGCGTCCACATCAAAAGTAATGTAAATGACATCTACACTCTCAAGTTGCTTTAGAGCTTCTGCTATACAGACATCTATACTTCTATGTCTCAATTCATTAACCTTATAATTTCTAATTCCACATTGATCTATGATTTCATCTTCTTGTGCTTCTGTATCACGAACACCAAAATAAATCAAGTTTTCAGGTAATAGCATGGGGCTTATCGATCCCATGTTTTTCATTTGATTCCAGTCTGATAGTGTCTCAGGACTGACTTTATTTATTTTTTGAGATTGATTATCGTGACCTAAAGCAGCTGCCAAAGGCATTCCATGAATATTTCCCGAAGGAGAACTTAATGGTGTGTGAAGATCAGCATGGGCATCAATCCAAATAACACCCATTTTTTGTTTGGGATATTTTGCTTTAATTCCAGCCAAAGAACCTAAAGCAGACGAATGATCACCTGATAATATCACAGGAAAAAAACCTTGATCTAGAGCTTGTTTGGTCGCTATTTTTAATCGTTCACACTGCTCAACTACAAAGTTGATTCGTTTTGCTGTTGTATTCTTTACTTTATTATAAATAGTTTCGTTGTGTGATGGTATATCTAAATATGGGTGCCGATTAAAAAAATCATTCCCAGAATTAATTGCTGCAATTTCAAGTGCATCTATTCCCATATCTGAACCTCTTGTTCCTGCACCAATATCTGATCGGTTTTTTAAAATCTTTAATGGATTCATGAAAATTTAAATCTTTATCAAAATTACAACCAAAAATAAAACTCTTTACCAATTCCATTTTTTATCTTTGTAAAAATTAAATTTACAATGTCATTTTCAGACTTATATACACCCGGATTTAAATCTAGAAATAGGGATCATTTCGCTGCTATAGTTCGTATAGCTTTGGCTGATGGTATTATTTCAGATCAAGAAGAGGCTTTTATCAATCGAACAGCAATCAATTTAGAAATTGAAGAAAATGAGGTTGCAGAAATTAAAGCAAATATTAATGATTATCCAATAAATCCTCCCGCAACAGAACAAAGACGCCTGGAGCGTCTCTATGATCTTTCACGTATGGTTTTTGCAGATAATATAGCGGATGAATCAGAAAAGACATTACTAAGACGTCTTGTAATTGGTTTAGGGTTCTCTATTTCTGATGTAGATGGAATTATTTCTAAAGCATTTGAAGAAATCAAGAAAGGCAGTGATGAAGATGATTTTTTAATTGCATTTAAATAAAAGAGGAATTCTTCGTTTTTTATGTCTCAAAGGCTTGAAGTGTAAGCAGAAGGTTTTACTATAGTTGGATCAGATTACTAATTGTATATCCAATTTCCTCGTCAGCAATCATTTCACTTATATCAAAATAAATATAAGTGGGATAACCCATTGTTGGATCAAAATTTAAAGATTCTTGTACAGGATTTTTACTTTGTTTATTTCTAATATATTTAAAATAACCTTCCACAGTTTTGAAAGATGGATCATTTACCTCAGCATAAAAAACTCCACCAACACTAAAGATTTTATTGTTTTTTATGACAACTTGTTTAGGCAAAGTATAATTTTCAACACAATAACAGGAAATCTGAAGTGTAAATTGATAATTTGAAAAATTTTTATTTTTCCATTTTCTTAAATTAATAGACACCTCGTCTTGAATAACAATTTCTGTGTTAGAAGTACAAGAATTAATTATAAATAAAAGAATAACTATTAGCAAATATTTAAGCATAGTTAGTTAAATTTCATGGAATCAGTATTTAGTATAGAGTTTTTTAGATCTAAAATAAGAAGCTGTTCCAATTATAAAAATAAATATCAAAGCATAATAAACAAAACTAGGTGTAATTATTTTATCACCACTCGCATAAGAATGTAGGCCTGATAAATAAAAATTAACTCCAAAATAAGTCATCAAAATACTTGCAAAAGCAACTACGCTCATAAGATTAAAAATCCAAGGTCCACGAAGGCCAGGAATTAAGCGCATATGAATTACAAATGCATAAATCATAATACTTATCAAAGCCCAAGTTTCTTTAGGGTCCCAACCCCAATAACGTCCCCAACTTTCATTTGCCCACATACCCCCTAAAAAATTACCAATAGTCAGCATGATTAACCCTACCGTAATAGCTAATTCATTAATAATTGTTAATTCCTTAATTTGAAGTTTAATTTTTTCTTTGTTTTTGTTAGAAGCTACAAGCATCAATAGTAAAGAAACAAATCCAATAATCATTGCTAAAGCAAAAGGGCCATAACTACCAACAATCACGGCAACATGAATCATGAGCCAGTAACTGTCTAGAACAGGAACCAAATTAGCAATGGAGGGATCCATCCAATTCCAATGAGCAATCATCAAAATCATTCCAGCTACAAAAGCTGTCGAAGCCATCGTTAAAGAAGATTTTCGGCCAAAGGCCAAACCAAAAAATTGAGTTGCCCAGGCTACATAAATCATAGATTCATATGCATCACTCCATGGCGCATGTCCAGAAATATACCAGCGGGCAATTAGACCTCCAGTGTGAAGCACAAATAAAGAAATCATAATCAGTTTGAATACTTTTACAAGGATTTCAATAAATTGATTGGATTTAAATATTTGAATCAATAATAAAACAAAAAACAAAGTACCTGAATAGATATACCAACTAAATAGTTTTTTAAAAATATCGTACTTGTTATATTTAATTTCAGTTTTTACTTTATCAATTGATGGTAATATATTTTCTCCAAATTTTTTCTGGAAACCGTAAATACTTTCCAACAAATTGTCTGCTTGAGTATAGTCTTGATCCTGTTTAGCTAAACGAAGAGATTGAAAGTAAAGAGGTAAAATATTCCGAACATACAATGAGTCTTTTCCTGAAAAATTAGCTTCAGTTAGCTCTGGGTAAGAAACCCATTTATTGTTAGGATCATTTGGTATAGGAAAAATACGCATAATTTTACTCTCCAAAGCAGAATATAACAAATTAACCCTACGATCTAATTCAATAAAATCCTTCTGAAATTGATTAGGAACTGCAGCTCGGTATGACTCCTCCAAGGGTCCCGCTAACTTATAATTTCCCTGACCATCAAAAAAAGCTAATAATGGTGCATATTTAGCCTTAGAATCTTGTCCAATAAGACTTCGAATACTATCATTTCCACGCTTTAAATAAATCATGGGGACATTATACCAAACAGCTGGATTGTTCATTATTGATAACAAAACTTGATCTGAATTCAACCCATTATAAGTGTTTTTTTTACTGACTTTTCTTAAAAGTTCAGAGGAAAAGGTATTTGCAGGTTTCATTCTTCCTCCTGAATCTTGAATAATTAATGAACCGAATTTTTCAGCGTGTTTTAAAGAAAAAGCATCTACCTGAATTATAGAATCAAAATCTATAGCTGCTTTTTGTAAATGAACATTTTGGGCATCTAGTGATGTAGCATTTAAACTTATAAATAAAACAAGTATCAATAAAGCTCTTTTTTGTAGATTGATTTTATCTAAAGTTTTAGAAAGATCTTTAAAACGAGTTTTTCCAATAAAAAAAATTCCTATCATGCTTAAATACAACATCATGTATCCAAAATATGTAACCCCTGTTCCCCAAGAATCATGATTTACTGAAAGAATAGTTCCCTTTTCATCAGGATTGAAAGATGCTTGAAAAAAACGATATCCTTGATGATCTAAAACATGATTCATATAAATTTCATAATCAAAGGGATTATTATTCTCAACTGTTATTTTACTTTTAAAAGAAGAATAACTTTTCTCAGTCCCAGGATATTTTTCAGCTATGAAGTCATTTAATTTAATTGCAAAAGGCAAATCTATTGTTAAAGAACCAAACTGCATATAGAAATCTAATCCTGATAATGAAATCTTTTTTGGATCATTAGTAATACCTTTACCCCCTAGAAGAGTTATTACTTCTGATTTTCCCTGAGATTTAACTTCAAGTCTTAATGCATTCTGTACTGATTCTCCTTGTTTTTCAGCCTTTACAATATCAAATTTACCTCTTAATGCAGGCTCAGGAATTACAAATTGAAAATTTGGTAACGTATAAAGCGACCTTAGCTGAAGTTGGCTTTCTGTGTCTGCCTGAAGACTTCCTTCAAATTGATCTGCCATTCTCATAAATTGGCCTGAAAATGGAGAATTTATAAAATATTCTCCTTCTTTCAAACTTATATTAATCGCCCCAACTTGATTTTTATTAAGGGTAAATAGAATATTGTGAATATTAGCAATTTCTCCTTCCTTGAGATAATGATCGTGACGAGTTCCGTCTCCTGCCTCAACAATTTTCAAATAACGTTCTCCGGTTTCATCTAAAACGAGACCTTCTGTTGCATTTTCCATGAAATCGACATACTCAATACTAAAAGGTTGTCCATTAAAATCCTCATCCCAACTAAACTGATTATTAACATGTTCCGAAAGGAGTAAATCCCCCTCTAATTTTTTCCTCAGTGGCTGTCCATCGATTTTTCCATCGACGAATACAGTCAGATACGTTTTTTCTGATAAAAATTGACTTTCACTAGCACCTTCTCTAATTGGCATTACTCCTTCATAACCTATATATCTAGTTATAAAAGCACCTAACAAGATTAAAAGAAATGAAAGGTGAATAGATAAAACAGCCCACTTTTCTTTACGAAGTAAGCGGTATTTAAAAATATTACCTGCAAAATTAATCGCCATAAATACCATGATGAGCTCAAACCACCATGCGTTATAAATCCATATTTTTGCTGTGTCTGTACTATACCAACTCTCTATAAAAGTCCCGAATGCCATTGCAGTTGGATATAAAATAAAAAGAATTGCAGTTAAACGAGTAGAAAAAAGAATTTTAGCAAGTTGGTCTTTCATTAAAGAGTTAATTCTATTTAGTTACAAAGATAAGCCATGTTATGTTATTTTAAGCATGCTCAATAAGATAAAAAATTGACTTTACAAGTGTTTAAATATATAATGTTAACAAGCTTTTAAGAGATTAATATAAAAAGTAAATTTATTAATTATCAATCTAAAAAAAGATAAGCTATCTAAGGTTTTATAAATAACATAAAATCACTTAACACTTCTTGAACCTCAATAAGGTTTAGTATTTTTACAACTGATTATGAAAATTATATTAATTGGAGCTGGGAACTTAGGAAATCAATTTTATCAAAAAATGATTAACAACCCTAATATTGAATTGATTCAATGGGTTAATAGATCCTCAAAACTGGATAAGTCTGCTGAAGGTATTTCAATAATTAAAAATCTTTCTGATTTAAAAAGTGCAGACATTTATATTCTGGCTGTTTCTGATGATGCAATCTCTTTTGCTTCTGACCAAATCTCTAAAGAATCCTTTTTAGTCCATACTGCAGGAAGTGTTTCCATTAACGCTCTTTCTAACCAAAAAAGAAAAGGAGTATTATACCCTATCCAGACTTTTAGTGAAAATAGGGAAATTGATTTTTCTAAATTTTATTTTGGCATCGAAGCTTCTCAGAAAAAAGATTTATCAATACTTATAAAATTAACGGATTTACTGAATACAAAATATATCTTAATGGATTCAAACCAAAGAGAAGCACTACACCTAGCTGCTGTTTTAGTAAATAATTTCACTAATTATTTATTTACTGAAGCAAAAAAAATATGTGCATCTCACCAATTATCATTTGATTTACTTCTTCCTCTTATCAAAGAAACTATTGATAAATTTGAAGTTTTATTACCACAAGATGCCCAAACAGGACCGGCAATCCGAAACGATCAACATACCATAGAAAAACACCTAAATCTAATCAGAGACCCTGTATTAAAAAAAATTTATTTAACACTTACATCTGCGATTCAAAACCATTATGGGAATAAAAAATTATAAAAGTATTCTACCTAAAATAAAAACTTTCATTTTTGATGTAGACGGGGTTCTCACTGATGGAAAAATTCTTGTAACCACTGATGGAGAAATGTACCGTAGCTTAGACACTAAAGATGGTTATGCTATTAAATGCGCTCTTGTTCAGGGTTTTAAAATTGTAATTATTTCTGGTGGAACTAATGAAGGAATCAGAAATCGATTTAAAGCTCTAGGCGTTTATGACATTTACTTAGGTACTAATCACAAATTAGATGCTTATCAAGATTTAATAGATAATTACAATCTAAATCCTGAGGAAATTTTATATGTAGGTGATGATGTCCCAGATATTCCTGTTATGGAAAAAGTAGGTGTTGGTTGTTGTCCTTCAGATGCTGTTTCTGACGTAAAAATAATTTCAGATTATATTTCTCATAAAAAAGGAGGTGAAGGTTGCGTGCGCGAAATAATTGAACAAGTTTTAAGAGTTCAAGGTAAGTGGCGCCTTGATATTGGTGCAGGTAAAGATTAAATATTATGGACACAAAAGGATATACAATAATTCTCGCTTCTGGTTCTCCAAGAAGACAATCTTTCTTTGAAGATATGGAAATCCCATTTATTAAAAAAGTAATCCCTATTGAGGAGAATTTTCCAAAAGGGCTTTCTGGTGTTGAAATTGCAAAACATATTGCACTTAAAAAAGCTGAACCCTTTTATGAAAAATTAAATTTAAAAGATATTGTAGTGACAGCAGATACAATCGTTTGGCACAATAACAAATGCATAGGTAAACCTAAAGATGTATATGATGCAGAAAAAATATTAACTGAACTTTCTGGATCTACACATCAGGTCATTACTGGAGTAGGTTTTCTACAAAAAGGTAGTTGGGAATGTATTTACTCAATATCAGATGTCACATTCAAAAGTCTCCTTATTGAAGATATCAAAGCCTACACAAAAACTGGATCACCCTTAGACAAGGCGGGTGCTTATGGGATTCAAGATTCTTTTGGAACACTTAATATAACCAATATTAAAGGTAGTTACACTAATATAATTGGTCTTCCTGTTCCGCTAGTTTATGAAAAAATAAAAGAAATTATAAACAAATCTAAAACGATATGAAAATTCCTAATATCTTCAAGCTATGAAATTTTCATTTAAACTTATTCTGATCTTACTAATTACCAAACCTGTTTTAGCACAAAGCGGTTCAGAGATATATAAGCAACTAAAAAAAATTAATACATTAAGTTCTGTACTTTATGTAGCGGCTCATCCTGATGATGAAAATACTAGTTTGATTTCCTTGTTTTCAAACCATTACAGTGCACGTACAGGATATTTATCGATGACTCGTGGAGATGGAGGACAAAATCTTATAGGAACAGAGTTAAGAGAAAGTTTAGGTTTAATTCGTACGCAAGAACTTTTAGAGGCAAGAAAATTAGACGGTGGACAACAATTTTTCACAACAGCAAATGATTTTGGATATTCAAAACATCCCGACGAGACATTATCAATATGGAATAAACAATCTATTTTATCTGAAATAGTTTACCGTATCCGTGCTTTTAAACCAGATATTATTATACATCGTTTTGATCATCGAACACCTGGATCTTCTCACGGTCATCATACTAGTTCTGCCCTATTAAGTGAAGAAGCTTTTCATTTAGCAAATAACCCCAAAGCATTTCCTGAACAATTAAAACATGTAAGCCTTTGGCAGCCCAAACGTCAGTTTTATAATACTTCTTGGTGGTCTTATGGAAGTAAACAAAATTTTGAAAAAGCCGATAAATCAAATATGATTATATTAAATAGTAATCCTATTGATTATGTTTTAGGTAGGTTTAATTCTGAAGTTGCTGCAAAAAGCAGGAGTCAGCATAAGTCACAAGGATTTGGGAGTGCACCAGTACTAGGTATTAAAAATGAGTATTTAGAATTAATTAACGGAATTAAATTAGACAGTAATAACCCATTCGATGGAATTGAAACAGAGTGGAGCAAAATTGATGAAGGAAGTAATATTGGGTTATTAATTGAAAAAATTATACAAGATTATGATTTGGAAAAACCATATAAGAGCACATATCAACTTCTTGATGTTTATAAAAAAATAAAGGCCTTAAAAAATAAACACTGGCGAGAAATAAAAAGTAAAGAATTAGAGCTTTTGATTATGAACTCCTTAGGCCTTAGAATTCAATTCAACACTAACCAACCAACAGGTGTAAAGAAAACCATAATAGAAACAAAATTAGAATTGGTCAATCCTAGTCCTTTAAAAGTTTCAATTATAAAAATTGATGGAGATGTTTCTTTAAATGAAAATCAAATAATAAATCAGAATATACTTTGGCATAAAATTAAAAATATTGTTTTACCTGAAAAAATAACTACACCCTATTGGCTTTTAGAAAATGGTGATATAGGTAATTACAAAGTAAGTGATGAAAAACTAAAAGGACTTCCAGAAACTCCAAATCCAATAATTGCAAATTTTACTCTCAATATTGAAGGCTCAATAATTACATTTCCAATTCCACTTACATACAGATCTTCTGATCAGGTTTCAGGCGAAGTTGTTGAGAATTTTCAATTACTCCCGAAAATAACAACAAAACTCAACGAATCAGTTATAATTTTTAATGATGATTTGCCAAAAAAAGTTAGAATTCAAGTGCAATCTAATACACAAAATACAAATGGATTAGTGAAATTGGTTTAGAAAAACATATAAAGCATATTATTGCTGACATTCGGGATCTGAAAAAACTGACACAGGTTATTGCTGATGAAAAACCAGATTTCGTTTTTCATCTTGCCGCCCAGGCGATTGTATCAACTTCTTACACAGATCCGGGTGATACGATGACGACGAACGTAGTGGGCACCATGAATGTACTAGAAGCATTAAGGAAACATACTGAAGCTTGTGTTGTTGTGATGATCACCAGTGACAAGTGTTATGACAATGTTGAATGGATATGGGGCTATCGTGAAACAGATCATTTGGGAGGTAAAGATGTATATAGTGGTTCAAAAGGTGCAGCCGAACTAGTCATCAAATCTTATTTTCATTCATTTTTTCAAAATGATCATCCTGTGAAATTAGCCATTGGCAGGGCTGGTAATGTAATAGGTGGTGGCGATTGGGCGCAGGATCGCATAGTGGTTGATTGTATGCGTGCTTGGTCTGAGAAGCGGATAGTAGAGATACGAAGTCCTCAGGCCACTAGGCCTTGGCAACACGTACTAGAACCTTTAAGTGGCTATTTGGCACTTGGAAGTGCCGTCGCTCAAAAAAAGGAATTACACGGGGAAGCATTTAATTTTGGGCCACGTGCCGAACAGAATCATACAGTGGTTGAATTACTG
>CAJWAE010000016.1 GCA_913020075.1 uncultured Flavobacteriaceae bacterium | reverse complement strand
ATGCCAAACAGGTATTTACTTACTTTCAAAGGTGGATAATCAGGGTTGATAAATAGGGTTTGAAAATAAAACTTTTTTAAAATTAAAGTCTAATACACGCTCTGTTAGATGAGGGCTAATGGATGCCAAACAGGTATTTACTTACTTTCAAAGGTGGATAATCAGGGTTGATAAATAAGGTTTGAAAATAAAACTTTTCTAAAATTAAAGTCTAATATACGCTCTGTTAGATGAAGGCTAATGGATGCCAAACAGGTATTTACTTACTTTTGTTGGTAACCAGTGTTGGTAAATAAAATTTACATTAAACTAGATGGTAACGCGCATATTTTTTCTCAGAAAAGCGTTTCCACAATTATATTCTTTCCTTATACAGGCTTTTTCAAATGGGTAGACGTTGACTAATTTTAATTTTTTTTTTGGAAGAAAAAAATGTAATTTTAATTTAGTTATTTTCAAACGTGTTTATCATCTTTCAAGAAAATTTCAAAAGAGTGGGTAGTAAAAATGGGAACCTTATTTTATTTTTTCTTTGCGTTAAATTATTTAAACAAGTGAAGTATTTGTCTGTATTTCTGCTTCCAAATATATTTTTACGATGCCAATTTCTCCTTATAATCAAAAACTCTATTAGTAATGGATGTTACGTTTTGTGTACCGTTTTGTTAGTTAAATTATAAATGTTTCATTCTTTCAATTTGGATTCTACATGAAGAGATTCTACAAAATAGCCTGGCAATATTTATCTTGGTTTTTCTCATCTGCCTTATGTTATAGCTTTTTTTTCGAAAGCACGAAAATGTTAAACATGATATCAAAAACAAATTGTGACAGCCCAGCTTTTTGGCAAACTTATTTACATGATCCTGCCAGTATTACTATGGAAGGAATTTTACTTTTCAATAAACATTTGTTATTTTTATTGACCGTTATTATATTATTTGTTGGTTGGTTATTATTTTCTACCATTTATTATTATGTTGAATTTAATAATGCGCATAGTTCAAAATTTATACATTCGAAAGAATTAGAGATTGTGTGGACTTCAGTTCCGGCGTTAATTTTATTAATATTATCAACGCCTTCTTTCACTTTACTATACGCTATGGATGAAATTGCAGAACCGGAATTATCTTTAAAAATCTTAGGACACCAATGGTTTTGGAGCTACGAAATTTCGGATTTCAATTCATGCCAAAAACAAGAACAAAGTTTGAAGTATGTTTGTTACATGATGGTTTTAGACGGGTTACCGAAAACAAAACAAGGTTATTTTCGTTTGTTAGAGACTAACAAGCGAGTAATACTACCAACCAATACACATCTTAGATTACTAGTGACTGCTGCTGACGTACTACATAGCTGGACCGTACCTTCATTTGGTTTGAAAGTAGATGCTTGCCCTGGTAGATTAAACCAACTAAATTTGTTCATTAAACGAGTTGGAGTATTCTTTGGACAATGTTCTGAGATTTGTGGTGTGAATCATGGTTTTATGCCTATTGTAGTTGTTTCGTTACCTACGTTACAATTTCACCATTACATAATGACAAAATTAGAGTTAGGATAATCAAGAGTTGTTCAATTTTTTAAGACTAGAATTTGGGATATCGCCAAGTTGGTAAGGCCCTCGTTTTTGGTACGAGTATTCAGAGGTTCAAATCCTCTTATCCCAATATACTTTCCGTCCTGCTTTTTTTTCTCGGAATACTTTTTTTCATAACGTTACTGTTATGAAAACGTAAATTAATTTTATTATTTACTACAAAAATTAATTTTTCGATTGCTTACGAAAAATTAAGGTAATTATTTTATGGGGTTGGCCAATACTAAGAAACTATTATAATTAAAACTTTTAAAGCCGTTAATTTATTTATCTTCTTCGGCAAAAAAACCAATTATATATTAATATTATGAAGAATAGTTATGGTAAAATAGTTGTTTCTGTAAATAAGTGGGTCTAATTTAAACAAATCTTACCAGAAAAGCCAAGTTTATTTAAAGACACCATTAAAATTTTTCAGTAATTTGTTCTGTTTTTCCCCATTCAAATACCAAATATTTATAATTAATATGGCGATTACTAGCGGAAATATTAGCGTTGTAAATCGAATTTATTCATTTGTAGTGCGATGGCTTTTTTCGACAAATCATAAAGACATTGGAACTTTATATTTAATATTTGGTGCCATTTCTGGTGTAGCAGGTACCGCTTTGTCTTTGTATATTCGAATAACATTGTACCAACCTAATGGTAGTTTTTTAGAGTACAACCACCAGTTGTATAATGTTATCGTTACAGGCCACGCGTTTGTAATGATTTTTTTCATGGTTATGCCTACCTTAATTGGCGGGTTCGGAAATTGGTTTGTTCCTTTAATGATAGGAGCTCCGGATATGGCGTTTCCAAGAATGAATAATATCAGTTTTTGGTTACTCCCCCCTTCATTGTTATTGTTAATCGCTTCTGTTTTATCTGAAGCGGGTGTTGGAACGGGTTGGACTGTATATCCTCCTTTGTCAAGTGGGAATTCTCACTCAGGAGGTGCTGTTGATTTAGCTATTTTCAGTTTACACCTATCAGGTGCATCATCCATATTAGGTGCAATTAATTTTATTTGTACTATTTTAAATATGAGGGTTAAAAGTTTATCTTTCCATAAATTACCTTTATTTGTTTGGGCTGTGTTAATTACGGCTGTCTTATTATTATTGTCGTTGCCAGTATTAGCAGGAGCAATTACCATGTTATTAACGGATCGTAACTTCAATACAACTTTTTTTGATCCAGCTGGAGGAGGAGATCCGGTATTATACCAACATTTATTTTGGTTTTTCGGTCATCCCGAAGTTTATATCCTAATCTTACCAGGGTTCGGAATTGTTAGTCATATTATAATAAGTATGTCTAGAAGTCCTATTTTCGGTTACCTCGGCATGGTTTACGCGATGTTTTCAATCGGAGTACTAGGGTTTATTGTTTGGGCCCATCATATGTATACTGTTGGTTTAGATATTGACACAAGAGCTTATTTCACAGCTGCTACAATGATAATTGCAGTTCCTACAGGGATTAAAATTTTCAGCTGGTTAGCAACCTTATGGGGAGGTTCTATCGATTTAAGAACTCCAGGTCTATTCGCTATAGGGTTTATTTTCCTATTTACTGTTGGTGGTGTCACTGGGGTAGTTTTAGCAAATTCCGGTATTGATATTGCTTTACATGACACATACTATGTGGTAGCTCACTTCCATTATGTATTGAGTATGGGTGCAGTTTTCTCAATGTTAGGAGGTGTTTATTTCTGGTTTGATAAAATTACAGGAATAACATATTCCGAAATTTTAGGTAAAATTCATTTTTGGGCATTTTTCATTGGTGTAAATTTAACGTTTTTCCCTATGCATTTTCTAGGGGTAGCCGGTATGCCAAGACGAATTCCTGATTATCCAGATGCTTATGCAACGTTTAATAAGATAGCGTCTTGGGGATCTTATGTTTCAGTTATTTCATCATTGTTTTTCTTCTTTGTAGTTTTTGAAGCTTTTCATTCTAACAGAAAAGTAGCTTAATTTTAAAGATTTTGTAAAACAAATAATCTGTTTTACACTGCAAAATAGTGAGAACACAAATGATTAGCTCAATTGGTAGAGCGTTTCGCTTACAACGAAAATGTTATTGGTTCGAGTCCGTTATCATTTAAAAAAATATAAATTAAAATATGTATTTAGTATTAGTATTTTTACCTCTAATTGGGTCGTTAACGGCTGGTTTATTTGGTCGAAAATTAGGGCCTAAAGGCTCTTCGATAGTCTCTGTTAGTTGTTTAGTAATGACGTTTTTACTTTCCACTTTTGCATTTTATGAAGTTGCATTAATTGGTTCTCCTGTTTATATAAAATTAATGAATTGGGTAGATTCTGAAATGTTGAATATAGATTGGGGTTTTCTATTTGATAGTTTAACTGTTACCATGTGTTGCGTTGTTACTTTCATATCTTCGTTAGTCCATTTATATTCTACGGAATACATGGCACATGACCCGCACTTATCTAGATTTATGTCCTATTTGTCGTTATTTACATTTTTTATGTTAATTTTAGTTACAGCTGACAATTATATCCAAATGTTCTTGGGTTGGGAAGGGATTGGTTTGTGCTCATATTTGTTAATCAATTTTTGGTTTACCAGGATACAGGCTAATAAAGCTGCAATTAAAGCTATGGTTTTAAATCGGATAGGTGATTTTGGGCTTGTTTTAGGGATTTTAATCATTTTTGTTAAATATAAAGCTGTTGATTATGCTACAGTATTTGCTTTAACTCCGTTATTCATCGAAGAGCAATTTGTTTTTCTAAATATGAGTTTTAATTTGATTGATATTATTGGTTTCTTACTTTTCATAGGATCAATAGGTAAATCGGCTCAATTAGGATTACATACTTGGTTACCTGACGCAATGGAAGGACCTACGCCTGTATCGGCTTTAATTCATGCAGCTACTTTGGTAACAGCCGGAGTTTTTCTCATTGTTAGGAGTTCTCCAATATACGAATACAGTCCAGAAATGTTAAAATTCATTACTATTTTAGGTGCTTGTACAGCTTTTTTTGCGGCAACGGTAGGGTTATTACAAAACGACTTAAAACGAGTAATAGCTTATTCCACTTGTAGTCAATTAGGCTATATGATTTTCGCTTGTGGTCTTTCTAATTATTCAGTTGGTATGTTTCATTTAGCCAACCACGCCTTTTTTAAAGCACTACTTTTCTTAGGAGCAGGTTCAATCATACATGCAGTTGCTGATGAGCAAGATATGAGAAAAATGGGGGGTTTAAAGAATTTGGTTCCTTTCACATATTCGATGATGGCAATTGGCTCACTGGCCTTAATAGGATTTCCGTTTTTAACAGGGTTCTATTCTAAAGATGTTGTTTTAGAAGTTGCTTATGGAAAATATCTCCCACATGGACATTTTAGTTATATTTTAGGTTCTATGGGTGCATTTTTAACGGCATTTTATTCCACCAGACTTGTGTGTTTAACATTTTTATCTAAACCTAATGGTTATAAACACGTCATTTGTGCTGCATACGATTCATCGTACCAAATATGCATAGCATTAGCGATTCTTTCTGTTCCAAGTATGTTTTTAGGTTTTTATGCGAAAGATATGGTTATCGGTTTAGGAAGTGATTTTTGGGGAAACGCCATTTACACTTTACCGGAAAACATGAATAGAATTGACGCTGAATTCATACCACATTCTTTCAAATTATTGCCAGTTATTTTAAGTATTTGTGGGACTTTATCATCATTTCTTTTTTATACTTTTGGTAGTAAAATTTTATTTCAATTAAAAATATCTTCTTACGGTGTAAAAGTCTATAACTTTCTTAATAAAAAATGGTTTTTTGATAAAGTTTATAATGAGTACTTGGGGCAATTCTTCTTCACTTTTGGGTATAACGTAAGTTACAAAATTATTGATAGGGGAATCATAGAGGTTTTTGGTCCCATGGGATTATCCCAAGTGATTTCAAAAAAATCTTTCCAGCTATACAAAACTCAAACGAATTATATTTACCATTACACGTTATTAATTCTTGTAGGTACTACTCTTTTACTAGGGGTTCGGCAATTTTGGGTAATTTTTGGTGATTATGTTGATTTCAGAATTTTCATCATTTTCCTTATTTCGAGTTTCTACTTGACAAATAAGAATATTAAAAGTTCAGATTAAAAATTTGTTTTATCTTTCATTGTCGAAGAGCATTTGGTAGCTCATTACTGTTATTATGGTCAAAAATGTAAGTTCGATTCTTACCTTCAATATATAATAATAAAATGTTATTAACCCCATTAGAGCAGTTTCAAATTATTTCTTTATTTTCCATAAAGTTGTTTTGTTTAGATTTTTCATTGACTAATATGTTATTCATTAATATTATTACATTATTAATATTTATTTCGATAGTTTTTTGCTTTAGTGGTAACGTAGATTCTCTTGGTGAAACAAGTTTTTATTTAATGCCAAATAGTTGGCAAGTTTTAGTAGAAATTACTTACGAAACTGCTGCTCAATTAGTTTTTGACAATTTAAACGTGGAAGGAGAAAAATATTTTCCGTTCATTTCGGTTTTATTTAGTTTTATTCTTTTCAATAATTTAATAGGTTTAATACCATATAGTTTTACTATAACTAGCCATTTGATTGTGACTTTTACTTTATCTTTATCTATTTTTATTGGGGTAATAATCATTTGTATCCAACACCATAAAATCCAAATACTTTCAGTTTTTCTACCTGCAAATACAGGTTTTGGTTTGGCTTTATTGTTAGTTCCAATCGAACTTATTTCATATATTTTCAAGCCAATTAGTTTAGGGGTTCGACTTTTTGCAAATTTAATGGCCGGTCATACACTTCTTAAGGTGATTGTTGGCTTTGCTTGGAGTATGTTATTATTAGAAGATTTATTAGCAGTAATGCATATTGTTCCGTTGTTAGTGTTAGTACTTTTAATGGGTTTAGAATTAGGTGTAGCTATAATTCAAGCGTACGTATTTACTGTTTTAACTTGTATTTATTTAAACGATAGTATCAATTTATCTCATTAATAGGTATTTATTTATCTGTTAAATTTTGATTTAAATTTAATTTTTATGTTCATTACCATACATATTTATTCGAAAAATTATAAGTCCATGGAGCAATTTTTAAATTTTTTTACAAACGTATATTCAAATGAAAAATTAAAAGTACGAGCATCTAAAATACTATTTCAGCGAAAGACAAAGCGTAAATTCTTTAGTATATTAAAATCTCCTCATGTAAACAAAAAAGCACAGGAACAATTTGAGTATTTTTACTATAAAAGACAATTAACGATATTTTCTTACCAAATACTTTGGTTATTATCTATATTAAAAATTATAAAATCCAAATTGTTTTCAGATGTTAAATTAAAAGTGAATTTTTTTTCTGGGAAAGTCACGCCTAGGGAAAATTATAAGTCTACATTTAATCCAAATAGTTATATCTTAAATAACAATAAAGATAAAAAAGGATTGAAAAGTTTATCAAATTTTAATTTTTATGAAAGCCAGAGGGAGAAAAGATTTAAAAACTACTTAATGTTGTTTGATATTTACGGAGAAACATTATTGAAAAAATAATTAGTCTAGATAGCTCAGTTGGTTAGAGTGAAGGATTGAAAATCCTTAAGTCGGCAGTTCAAATCTGTCTCTAGACAAATCATTTAAGTCCAAAAATTTTAATTATGAAAAATTATTTAAGTAATATGATTGCAAATATTAAAAATGGTCAAATTGTGCGAAAAGGATTTGTACTACAAAACAGAAAAAAGATTTGCGAAACTTTGTTAAATGTTTTATGGGATGAAGGTTTTATTTTAGGCTATAAAATATCAACCGTCAACCCAGAAAAATTGCAAATATTTTTAAAATACAAAAAAGGAAAGCCTGTTATCAATTCTTTAAAATTAATATCAAAGCCTGGGCTACGTGTGTATTTTTCAGTAAAACAGTTGTGGAAATTTGATCCTAATAATGGAATAGTAATTTTATCTACAAATAAAGGAGTAATGTCTGTAGACAACTGCAAAAAATTAAATTTGGGAGGGGAACCTTTAGTTATGGTCAAATAAATGGAAAGTTTATTAAAACGCTATCTTATTAAGGTCCCAAAATCGGTGTCAGTTTTTTATTGCAATGAGAAAAAAATTCTCTTGGCTAGGGGAGTTTTAGGTCAAAAATTACTGAAATTAGATGTTAGAATTAAAATTTTGAATCCTAAAAAGATCATTCAAGTAACGAACAAGTCTTTCACTGAAATGGATAATAAGAATAAGAAAAAGATGAACATGTTAAGGGGTACTGCAGTAGCTTTAATAAAAAAAATGTTTTTAGAGATTTCTACTAATATTTGTAAAAAGTTAAAGTTGACAGGAGTAGGATTCCGTATCTTCCTTACTAAGAAAGGCAACATAGATTTAATGCGTTTAAAATTAGGGTATAGCCATGATATTTATTTTAAAATTCCAAAAAATATTAAAATAAGAGAACACAAATCTACTAAAATATTCATTTCAGGAAATTGTTACGAAGAAGTCGCGCAAACAGCTGCAAAAATTCGAAAATTCAAAATACCAGAACCCTATAAGGGGAAAGGAATTTCTTATGACAATGAAATTATTGTTTTGAAAGAAGGTAAAAAAATTTAAAAAGTATTTATGGGAAAAAACTACCAATTGATTAAATTATATTTGTTAAAGTACCAAACGTCTCATTATTTTAAAAATAAAAAGTTAATTACTGCATTTAGCAAAGAAAAATTAACACGTTTGCAAATACGCTTAAAAAAAGTTTTACGTGTTATTTACCAATACCATTACAAACACCAAACAATTCTTTTTGTGGGTTTACCTACCGTTAAGCATAAAAAGATTTACCAGATTCTTAAATTATCGAAACACTACTTTATACCTAAAAATATTTGGATAAATGGCTTAATTAGGAATAAAGGATCTATTTTCAAATATTTAAAGTTGAACTGTGTTCGAAAGGAAGAACTTAAAAGTTTACTTACCATCAAAAAAATTCCTGACTTAGTTGTTATATTTGACTCATCGGAAAATTCAGGCTCTTTAACTGAATTTCATAAGTCAAATATTCCTGTGATAAATTTTGGTAAAATTTTACCTATAGAAAAAAATAAATTAAGTTATAATATGGAGAATGAATTTATTTCCAAAAAATTGGCTAAATTTTATTTATTTCTAATATATTCTATTTTGAAGAAACCTAAGAAAAAAAATTTTAAATTGTTTAAGGACATTTTCAAACTTTTCTAATTATGATCGTCAAAAAACATTCTTACTATAAACCCCTTTATAAACAAATTCTAAATTTGAGGGAGAACGTACAAAATCGTAAAAAGCTATTAAAATTCAAAAAGCAAAAATGGCAAAAATTAATCCATTATTTGAATAAAGCAGTTGTTAAATCTCGGAAAGCGAAAATTAAAATGAATGGTTCGACGTTTTACCATAAAAATTATTTCAGAAATTTTAACCAACATTCATACCATATCCCACGGTTCACAAAGTTTTTCACAAGAAAGTTTAAAGACAATCTCTTGAGTAAACAGAGATTTCAGTTATTTTACGGAGGTTTGTCCGAAAAATTTATCAAATCCGTTATTAAGAAATCTTTAACCAAGTCCAATGTATCAAAAATTAACTTAAACCCTAGTTTTTTCCTGACAGAATTTCTTGAGAGAAGATTAGATTCTACTTTATTCAGATCCCATTTTGTTTTAAGTTTTAGAAACGCTAGACAACTTATCTCCCACGGTCATGTACTTGTGAATGGAAAAGTGACGAAGAAGAAAGGATTATTGTTGAAAGAAGGAGATACTGTGGGTTTTTCTAAGAAAATTCACAGCCTAATTAAATCTTATATAGGAAATTCTGAGATATGGCCCATACCTCCGAAATATTTACAAATAAATTATAGAATATTACAGATAATGATAGTAGACGATGTAAAACACACTTCTCCTTCCACTAATTTTCCTTTTTGGTTAAATTTAAATGGTATAATAAACCGCTACACTAATTAAAGAATCTTCAATAGCTCAGCGGTAGAGCGAATGGCTGTTAACCATTCGGACGTTGGTTCAAATCCAACTTGGAGAGTCATTCAAATGGAGATAATCGGACTTGAACCGATAACTTTATGCTTGCAAAGCATACACTCTACCAATTAAGTTATATCCCCTTCGCTAAGTTTCTTTATTTCAAAAAATTTAAATAGCAATTATTAATTAAAAGTAAATTGTAATTTAAATCCTTGTGGATTGCTGTGATAGATTTGTTGTTTTTCAATAACTTTTTTGTTCTTAATTTTTTGATGTCTATGAAATAAGAAATACTTCCAGTAATACAATAATAATAAAAGAAATATAAACTAATTAATAGTCCGAATATTTGAGTATTTAGTGTTAAAAGATCGAATTGTGGCATTTTTTCAATACAATTTTTGTAAGCTTATTTGGTGGAATTGGTAGACACGTTAGACTTAAAATCTGATTCTTTTTAAAGAGTACCGGTTCAATTCCGGTAATAAGTAATAGAATATTAACCTAGATGTTATTATTAAGTATTGGAAAATTAATGAGTTTATTTGTATCTTATCTATTGTTAAAATTAACGAACGGAGTTGATTTCAACCATTTGATTTTGATTGAACGAGTTTTTGGCTGGTTTTTCGTGGAACATGTGTTTGAAAACTATTCCCAAACTTCCGGTAAATTTTTCATAATAAACAATGACTTTAGAAAATTAATTTGTAATATATGGATTAGTATGAAAAAAATAATTTTTTCAGTTTATTTTACGACAGCTGTCGAGTTCATAAATTTATTATTCTTACTAGCCTTTCTGATATACTTATTAATTTTGCAGTTTTATCAGAATAATTTAGTAAGAATAGTTCAAACAGTTAAAAAGAATTTTATAACTATTTTTTGTTATATTTGTATTATCTTCCTTTTGATTTACAAGATTTTTTCAGTATTCAGCTGGTTTGACGTTTATTTTATTTTCCAACCTTTTTTACTATTCAATAAACTAAATAAAAGCTTTATTATCTCGATTTTTTTATTTTATTCATTGTTTAATTTTCCAATTACTAATAATAGAACGGTAATTTTGAAGTCAACTTTAATAAAACTGAGTAGTTATTGTCTTACCAGTTTGGTAATTCTTTGCTTATTCTTTAATTTGTTCACTTTAAGCAGTGTGTACAATGAGAATTTCGTCCAAGAATTTGTGATACAATTCCTTTTTGTCTACAGCTTTCTTATTTGTTTTTAAATTTTAAGTCCAAAACAAAAATATATGCCTACTATCAATCAATTGTGTAAAAAAAAAAGAATTCCTAAAATCAGAAGAAATAAAACTCCTGCGTTAACTTCATGCCCCCAAAAGAAAGGGATTTGTATAAAAGTGTTCCTGCGAACCCCCAAGAAACCCAATTCGGCACTACGAAAATTAGTGAGATTGCGTTTAACTAATGAGAAAAAAATAACAGCATACATCCCTGGTGAAGGGCATAATCTTCAAGAATATTCTACGGTGGCAGTTCGAGGTGGTAGAGTAAAGGATTTACCCGGAATTAAATACACTTTAATTAGAGGCAGAATGGATTTTTCAGGTCTAAAGAATAGAAAAACTTCACGTTCTAAATACGGTACTAAAAAAACGTCAAAATATGTTTAATATAAAAAACAAGTTACTAAACCATTTAATGAATGGTGGGAAGAAACAGACATCGGAGAAAATAGTTTTGAAAAGTTCAAAAGCTCTACAGAAAACTAAGCGTAAGAAAAATTTTAAAGAAATTCTGAAGTTAGCATTAGTGAATGTCTCGCCTGTCTTAATAATAAAAACAATTAAACGTAGGAAAAAAAACGTAATAAAATTTCCACTTTTAATAGCTGCCCCTTTAAAATTCTCTTGTGGGATAAAAAATATACTTAAGAGTAGCGAAATTAAAATTCCGCTATCTTTTTATAAAAAATTGAACTTAGAATTGATTAACGTATCTAAATTAGAAGGAACAAGCGTAGAAAAGAAAAAAGAAACTTACAAGAGTGCTTTCCTAGAAAAAAAATACGCCCATTATCGTTGGTTTATTTAATCTTAGGCAAGTGCCGACTTTTAGGGAGATTGAGATTTAAGTAAGCTTACGTTCCGTATGTATTATTTTCACTCCAATAGGAAGAACTTCTTCAAAGAAATTATCGAAAATAAAAATTTTAGACGTGAAGGACTTTGAAAACTTAAGAAAAATATATTTGAAAGGATTTGAACCTTTAACCTTCGGGACCGAAATCCAACGCTCTATCCAATTGAGCTACAAATACATTAAACTCTGAAGTAAAATTTATTAATTATTATGATTCAACAACAAACATTACTTAAAGTTAGCGATAATTCAGGCGCAAAAATTGTTAGATGTATTAAAGTTTTGGGAGGATTCAAAAAGAAATTTGCACGTCTGGGCGATATTATTATCGTTTCTATAATAACCTTACGAAACAAATCAAAATTGACGTCTAAGGTTAAGAAAGGAGACGTTTATAAAGCGGTTATTCTTAGAACAAAATCCAATCAAACTAAGAAAGATGGGTCCAGCTTTTCTTTCCAAACAAATTCAGTCAGCTTAATAAATAAGCAAGGAAAACCAGTTGCTACTAGAATTATAGGTCCATTTCCCGCAAAATTACGTAAAGGGAAATTTGCTAAATTTGCAAATATTTCTTCAAAAACAATTTAAATTTCCTTAAAATGTATTTACTCCATAATTATTATGAAAACATTATAAGGCACGACTCATTAAATAAATTTAACCATAAAAATTTATTGAATCTGCCCAAATTGAAAAAAATTGTTTTAAATTTCGGATTTAAGAAGTATAATTTTAAAACACTATTGTCAGCTTTACTTGCTCTAGAATTAATTACAGCACAAAAACCTGCTATAACAAAATCTAAATTGTCAAATATTACGTTACAAATCCGTAAAGGTGACCCTATAGGTTGCAAGATTACTTTACGTAAAAAAATGATGTTGTACTTTTTATTTAAAATTTTAAATGAACTTTTACCAAAAACAAGAAAACTCCCAGTTAATTTTAAAAGTAAAACAAAAGTGCATTATGCATTTAAAATTGAAAATATTCTAGCCTTTGGCAAGTTAGAGAATAACTACAAGTTTTTCAAAAATCTAAAAGGTTTAAATATTTGTTTTGTTACAAATTGCTCCATGAATAACTATTTAAAATTTCTTTTAAAATCTTATAAAATTATTTAACTTTATTTTTGCAAATGTAACTTAATTGGTAGAGTATAACCTTGCCAAGGTTAGAGTAAGGGTTCAAGTCCCTTCTTTTGCTTCCCAGAATTATTACAGGATAAGTGACTGAGTGGCTTAAAGTGTTAGTTTTGAAAACTATTGTATTGAAAAATACCGAGGGTTCGAATCCCTCCTTATCTTTTCTTCCTAAAGCAGAAAAGGCTGAATAACATAATTTGGTAATGTGTTAGATTGCAAATCTTTCAATATTGGTTCAAATCCGATTTCAGCCTTTTACTAAAAATTCAAACTAAATGATTATAATAATCTGCATTATTTTAAAAATTCTCGCAATAGTTGTTCCTTTACTAATCTCTGTAGCTTATTTTACGATTGCAGAACGAAAATTAATGGGTAGTATTCATCGAAGGAAAGGACCCAATGTGATAGGGTTTGTAGGCCTTCTGCAACCCTTAGCTGATGGGTTAAAATTATTTATTAAAGAAACTATTTTACCAAGTAATTCCAACATTTATATTTTCCTATTAGCACCTATTTTGACATTTGTTCTCAGTTTAATAGGGTGGTCCGTAATCCCTCTTTCTGAGAAAATTGTCATATCTGATATCAATTTAGGAGTTTTATACTTATTTGCTATATCTTCCTTAAGCGTTTATGGAATTGTACTTGCTGGTTGGTCTAGTAATTCTAAATACCCTTTCTTAGGCTGTTTACGTTCGGCTGCTCAGATGATTTCTTATGAAGTTTCTATAGGATTTATTATTGTCAACGTATGCATCTGTACTGGAACATTCAATCTAAGTGGCATAGTATTAGCCCAAAAAAATGTATGGTTCATAATTCCTCTATTTCCGATGTTCGTCTTATTTTATATATCTATGCTTGCTGAAACTAATAGACATCCTTTCGACTTACCTGAAGCAGAAGCTGAATTAGTTTCAGGTTATAATGTTGAGTATTCTGCAATGACTTTTGGGTTATTTTTTTTAGGCGAATACGCCAATATGCTTTTAATGGCTACTTTTTCATCTTTATTATTTTTAGGTGGTTGGCTACCATTATTTAATATCCCTCCCTTCAACGTACTTCCTGGAAGTTTCTGGTTGTCTTTGAAAATAGTTATAGGCGTTGTTTTTTTCATTTTAACTAGGGCAGCTTTACCCCGTTATAGATATGACCAGTTAATGCACATTGGTTGGAAATCTTTTTTGCCACTTTCTTTAGGGTATTTAATATTCACAGTGGGTTTTCTAATAAGTTTTAATTGGTTACCTAATTAAACTTTTCAATAGGTGTGCCTTCGAGAGAATGACGAGAATAATTACCTCATAAGCACATATGAAACACGATCCTATTAAAATTTGGCTTATTATATCAGGAGGAGTTATAAATGTTGCTAAAATTAAAAACATTAGGTAAATAACTTTCCTAGATTTTCTTATAAATCTTATTTTGTCCGCCAATGATTCTAGTAATATGAAAACAATTAAAAATAATTGGCTATTGACAGAACAAATATAATAAAGTAAAATATAAAAATCAAGATATTCCATAATTTTCGCTTCGAAGTATAGACTAACTGCTTGATTATCAGTGGTGTGCTGGAAACTTAAAAAGAATTGGCACATATTTGGAAGCAAGAAAAAATTTAACATTATGAAGCTCAGACCCCAAAAGAAAGTTCCTATGATTATAATATTACGTAATTTTTTATATTCTTGTTCATATAATCCAGGAGTTAAGAAAATTAATGTTTGATAAAAACAAGAAAAAATACATAATTGATTTGCCACAAAATACGAGACTCGTATATATACTGAAAAGATTTCAGTTAAATCAGTAGAAATAAAATAAAAAGAACCATTTGATAAAAACTTTAAATAAGGTTTAATTAGTAAAAACAATAAAGTTTCTTTATAAAAATATGAAGTCAAAGTCACGGAAACCCATAAGATTATAATTAAAAATGTACGGTTTTTGATTTCTGAAAAATAATTGAAAAACATGGATTATAATTGTTGGTAATGTGGACAAGGAAAATAGTTCAGTCGGTAGAACAGTGGTTTCCAAAACCAAAGGTCAGGGGTTCAATTCCCTTTTTTCCTGTTTTTGCTTCTTTTCTTGAAAATATTTTTAGCATTGAATTTCTTCAATAAAGAAGTTATCGAATGGGATAATTTTGAAAAATCACCAAAAATTAAAACGATTAATAATAATATTATGATTAATTGACCTAAGCTTAAAGTACCCATGATTTTTTATTTTGGACTTATGTTTTTCAAGGCTTATAATTCAGTGGTAGAATGTACCGCTCATAACGGTTTAGTCGTAGGTTCAACTCCTACTAAGCCTATAATTCATTATTACATAAAATGAAAATTAAGATAAAAGATTTAAAATTATATAAGACTAAGAATTTTTTCAAGACTGAAAATTTTTTTTTAATTTCCACTGATGCAACTTTAAATTCAAACAACTGGGTGAAAATGGAACAAACTTTTGCGAACTTAAATTTACAATACTACAAAACTCACAACACCGTAACAATAAATTTTTTAAAATTGTCTATTTTCAAAGTTTTTACTTTAGCCATTAATGGTCCTATTATTTTCTTTAATTTTAAGAAATTTAATTCCCAAAATATTTTGACAAATAAATTATTAAATCTTAACCCATTGTTACTTCTTTTGGGTTTGAAGTTGAATAATAAAATTTACTCTAGAAACCAAATTCAAAACCTTGTAACTTTGGATTACCGTAACAATATAATTATATTAAATAAATCTTTAAATAGATTCATTAAAGGCTCGTTACTTAAGTTAGTCGCTAGAAAATCGAAATAATGTGATTTGAACACATGACTTCCTGTTCCCAAAACAGACACGCTACCAGACTGCGTTATATTTCGACTGGGGAAAATATTTTTATTGAAAGAAGTAGGATTCGAACCTACGGTAGGAAAAATCCTAACAGATTTACAATCTGCCACTTTTAGCCACTCAGTCATTCTTTCGGAAATTATCTATTGTTGCTACCCTTCAACCGTTTTAATTTTTTAGGCCTACACCCATTATGTGGTTGTAAATTATAGCTTCTTATGGATTTAATAAAAATTTTATTTTTCAATAAATTTATAATTAAAGATTCATGATACCCTTTTGTATTTTTAAAATGTAAAGCTACGGGATTTTTTGATAAAAATTTTGCATTTATAAGTAATGTTTTGAAAATACTTATTAATGCAAGTGGTTGCACTCTCTTTTCCTTACCTTTCAGGCCGACGGTTCCTGAAGAAAGTGATAATTTTGGATTACCATCTATATCAGTAATGTTAATTAAAGTGTTTACTTCTGAAAATTTTATATTTATGATGTAAGTGATTAAATTTTGTCGGTAGTTGTCCGTTATATTCTTTTTTTCTAATTTTAGCAAACCTACCATTGATTTTAAATTCTTAGTCAATTTTATTTTATTTAAAAGTAGTACTTTTTCCTGTAGTTTTTTCAGATGTAATTTAATTTGCGCAATATTTCCGTTAGAACTTTTGTCTTTTGTTAGCTTGTTAAATATTTTTAATAGAATCATAAAAAATTAATTTAGTACTAAAATGATACTTAAAGAATTTAAACCTTCAACACCATCTCAAAGGAGTCTTACAAGATTAGATAATTCAGATTTAATTAAAAAACCTTTACTGAAAATTCAAAACTTTGGTTGTAAAAATAAAGCGGGACGTAACAATAGTGGTAAAATAACTGTCCGTCATAGAGGCAGTGGTCACAAGAAAAAATATCGGAAAATTAATTTTTTGCGTAATACTAATGATTTAGGAATTGTAACTAGTATAGAGTATGATCCCTATAGAACGGCTAATATAGCGTCTATTTTCAACTTTGTCACTAAAGAATATTATTACATGCTCCATGTGAAAAATTTGAAAATCGGGGACATTATTAAATCAGGTAGTAATGCTGAAATTAAGAATGGACATTCTTTAGAAATTTCAAAGATACCCGTAGGTAGTTTAATACACAATATTTCGCCTAAAGTAAAATCAAAAGCCCAAATAAGTAGATCCGCTGGAGCATTTTCACGGTTAGTAGGTAAGACAACACACTCTGGTCGAATCAAACTTAGTTCAGGTGAACAAAGATCTTTATCGAATAACTGTTTTGCTACAATTGGAGTAGTTTCTAATGCTCTTCTATCTTTAACAACTATAGGTAAAGCCGGAAGATCTAGATGGTTAAATAGAAGACCAAAAGTACGGGGAGTTGCTATGAACCCTGTAGACCATCCACATGGGGGAGGGGAAGGTAAAACCTCTGGAGGAAGAACTTCCGTGACTCCCTGGGGAAAACCTACTAAAGGTGGAAACACTAGTCGGTCAACGAATTCATTTATAATTGTAAAAAGGAAAAAATAAACAAAACTATATGAGCAGAACTAAATGGAAAGGCCCTTACGTGGAAAAACAATTACTTATGGATTTTAAAAGTACTTGTTCTAATTTAAATACTATAATCCAAATGAAGTCAAGAAGATCTACTATAATACCTCAATTCGTCGGTTTTACTTTTAATGTTCACAACGGTAAAAAGTTTTTAAAATTGAAAGTTACTGAAGAAATGATTGGACATAAATTCGGGGAGTTTTCTCCTACGCGAAAGAAATTTTCTTTTAAAAAGAAAAACGCCACTTAAAATTACAATGGGTCAAAAATCAAATTCAAGCTTATTAAGAATTGGCATCGGACATAAAGAGTGGTTATCCAAATATGAAGAGAAAAGTTTGGAAGAGTCTACTTTACTCATTCACAACGATTTAGAAATCCGAAATTATCTTACTAGAATTTTTAAACTACACCGAATTTTTAGATTCCACCACTTACTAATTCACGGTTGTCAAGCTAGTTACTCAGAAAACTCCGTTAATATTATTATCAATTATTATATAATCCAAAAGAAAGACGAGAAGAAAAGCTTGAGTAAATTTAATATTAAATGTTTTGAGAACTCCGATGAGTTTAAAGAATTTTCATATAAAATGCGTGTAAGTTTATATTTGTTTCTTAAACCTAAGTATAACCAAATTATAGATATAAAATTTGTGAATGTAAATTTGAACATGCAAAGATTAGAACAACAGTCGAAAAACTTTAAAATTCTTATGAAAAAGTTAAGACGTTTTCAAAGACATTTTTTATTCAAAAAGCTTGTAAGTATAATATTTTGTATAATCACGCATAAAAATTCAGCAAAACTTTTTTCAGAATTTATTGCTAACCAACTTAAACTTAAGAAAAATAAACAACACAATTATTTTTTATTTTTTTTGAAAGAAGTTCTTTCCATATCAATTAAATCAAGTTTTTCAAACATAAGAGGACTAAAATTAATTATAAATGGTCGATTTAATAAAGCACCCAGATCTAGAAAGAAAATAATACAACTTGGTTCAGTACCTGCGCAATCTTTTAATTCAAAAATTGACTTTCATCAATCGATATCCTACACGTTGAACGGTACTTTCGGTATTAGCTTGTGGATATGTGAGAAAATTTAGCTAAAATTTTTACTTTTTTATGTTTTTACAACCAAATAGATCTAAATACCAGAAAGTAAGGAAAGGAAAATTATCAAAATTTGAGTACCGATCCAACAAATTGAAGTTCGGAGTTGTAGGTTTGAAGACTGTTGAGTCAGGAATTATTTCCGCACGACAATTAGAAGCCGCTAGACAAGCTATAGCGAGAAAAACGAAAAGAAAAGGAAAACTATGGTTAAGGATTTTCCCTAATTTGCCTATAACCGCTAAACCAGCGGCAGTTAGGATGGGGAAGGGGAAAGGTAATGTCAGTTATTGGGCTACTCGCGTGAAAGGTGGAAGTGTTCTTTTTGAATTGTGCGGAACTACCCCTAGTGAAGCTATTTCTGCCTTCAAGACCGGAGGTGCGAAGTTACCTATTAAAACTGTAATTTTTACCTAAAATTGCAAATAAAAAAGACAAATACGAGAAAATAATTTGATGAGAACTCTTAAAACAAAAAACTATCAAAGTTAAAGGCTGCTTTAGAGATTCCGTAAGTTTTGGATTATAAAAATTAAAACACTCAATTTTATGTTATTACAAGCAGCTAAATTTATAGGAGCAGGTCTGGCAACAATAGGACTAGCAGGAGCAGGAGTAGGAATAGGTACAGTATTTGGAGCACTAGTAATAGGTGTATCAAGAAACCCATCATTAAAAGACGAATTATTTAAATTGGCAATTTTCGGTTTTGCTTTAACTGAAGCTATTGCTTTATTTTCGTTAATGATGGCATTTTTAATTCTTTTCGCATTATAATTCTTATTTAAAATTTTATCCATTAAATAACGAAAAGGAGAGTATGTAGCTCAGTTGGTAGAGCAACGGACTTTTAATCTGTAGGTCCTAGGTTCAAGCCCTAGTATACTCATTCCGTTAATTTATATATGATTATCACCAACATAGATTTTATTTTAAACATCATTATAATCTTATTCTTGACGGGAGCTTTAGGCTTAGTTTTGAATAGAAAAAATATTTTGATAACCATTATGTCAGTCGAGATAATGTTGTTAGCTGTAAATCTAAATTTTGTTGTATTCTCAATATATTTAGATGATATTACAGGGCATATTTTTGTTTTATTTGTTTTAACTATAGCAGCAACTGAATCAGCTATAGGTTTGGCTATTTTAACTGCTTATTACAAACTTAAAAATACGATTCAAGTAGACGTAGTTAAAAATTTTAAAAGTTAAATTTTTCCGGAAAAAACGGGACTTGAACCCGCGGTCTTCGACGTGACAGGTCGACGCTTTAACCAAATTAAGCTACATTTCCAATTTTTTTAATTATACTTTGAAATATTTCCATATAAATAATATTAAATTTAATTATACTTTAGAATTCCAAAGTAGTTATAAAAGCGATCATTGGAAATCCAATGCCCCTTTAATCGAGTATTGCGAAACAATAGGAATAAATATACCCCATTATTGTTACCACAAAAGTTTGTCTATTTCTGGAAATTGCCGTATGTGTCTTGTAGAACTCAAAAATTCACCAAAACCTGTTGTTTCCTGTGCAATGAGTGCAAAATCTTGTTTAAATAACAGTGAAGTTTTTACAAATAGCCCTCTCGTAAAAAAGGCCAGAGAAAATATTTTGGAATTTTTACTTTTGAACCACCCATTAGATTGTCCCATCTGTGATCAAGGGGGGGAATGTGATTTGCAAGACCAATCATTATTTTTTGGTTTAGATAAGAAAAGATTTTATAGCTTCAAACGGGTCGTTACGGATAAAAATATAGGCCCAATTGTTAAAACTGTTATGACAAGATGTATTCACTGTACAAGATGTGTTAGATTCGCAAGTGAAATAGCAGGCGTAGATGACCTTGGTATGTTTGGTAGAGGTATGGATAGTGAAATTGGAACCTACGTTGAAAAGACTTTTCAGTCAGAGTTATCAGGGAATATTATAGATTTATGTCCCGTTGGTGCTTTAACTTCTAAGCCTTACCCTTTTATTAGTAGAAATTGGGAATTGAAAAATATTAATTCCATAGATTTTTCCGATGGTTTCGGGACAAACCTGCAAGTATATCTGAAAAATAATAGAGTAACCAAAGTTTTACCTAGCCATAATAGGAATACGCAGAGTATTGACTGGATATCAGACAAAACTAGATTTTCTTTTGACGGAATGTTTTCACCTGAAAGAATCGTGCAAGGATTTATAACGGATGGGAAAGGAAAAACGAATTATCCATTAACATGGAAAATTCTTTTGGAGGAAATTATATCCACTTTATATTTTCAGGACCATCTGAACCGTCATTTTTTGAAAATAAATACTTTCGTAATTGTTTTTGATAACAACGTATCTTTAGAGGTTTTAAATTTGTTAATTCTTTTCGCTAAAAAATACTCTTTCATAAATTTACGAAGATCTGACGGGAATCCATTCAACAATGATGTTGAATCTGATTTTTTAATAAATACGCCTAAGAACTTAACAAATCAATCTGATATGTGCTTATTGATTGGCGTAAATACCAGATATGAGGGATCCACACTCAATTTACAATTAAGAAAAAGATATCTTAAAGGAAACTTCAAATTGATTGCAATAAACTCATCAGTAGATTTAACTTTTCCAAGTACTTACCTCGGTTTAAATTTAAATACGCTAAAATCTTTAATAGAAGGTAATAGCTTCGTGTGCCAAGAACTAGTAAATAGCTCAAATCCTACGGTTATCGTAAGTTCTGAAGTCTACAATAGAAAAGATTCCAATGAAATAAGGAATATGTTTAAATTATTGAAAAAGAATTTGAATAGGTTTTATCCTAATTGGAATAACATCAATATAGTAAGTTCTTCTTTGAATGAAGCTGGTGCCAATTTTTTACAAAACTTTAAGCCTTTGTCCGTAAACGATGTGAAAAGAAGTCATAGTATGTATTTTATAAATACGCAAGATAATTCACCAAATATTAAAAAGATAATTTGTTTAAAGTTATTAAATTACTTTTCAACAAATAGTTCCCCTAAATTAATTGTGGAACAAAGTAATGGTATTATAAGTAAACATTACAATGCTCTTTTAAAATCTTACAAGACTTATAATTATATAAATCTACCTAACAGTGTCTTCTTTGAATCTAACGGTACCTATTTGAACACAGAGGGAATTTTCAAAAAAAATATTAAGTTTCTTTCTACAGTGAAACAAGCTAGGGAAGATTGGCAAATCATTAGGAAAATGTTTTCTTATTCTAAAAAGATTAACTTTACAAGTAACAATAAATACGATAATCTTTTGAATTTCAATAATACTACGAATATGAAATTCAAAAATTTTACAGGATTTCTTTATTACCCCAATAAAAATTTAACGAAGTTTAATTTTCATCTGAATAAAGATCTTTCTAATAATATGAAATATATCGAAAATAATTATCAGCAGAGTAAAAACAAGCTTTATACGACAACCTTCAAACTATGGATATCAGACTTTTACTTAGGGGGGAAAGACTCTTACAGCGAACGTTCCTTAACAATGATTAAATGTTCGAAGTTGTTTAGAGCCGAAAAAACAAATTTTAATTTTACAAAGCACTTTTGTACCTTTTAAACATGTGTTACCTTATTTACCAAAAAAGGGATTTGAACCCTTACTCTTTATTAAAGAACTAGAACCTAAACCTAGTATGTCTACCAATTCCATCATTTTGGCGTTTAAAATTTAATGAGCACCTCCCCACCAATAAATTGTAATGAAAAGGAATAACCATACTACATCTACAAAGTGCCAATACCAAGCAGCGGACTCGAAACCAAAATGATGAGTTGTAGTGAAGTGATTAAATACTATTCTTATCAAAGAAACTAACAAGGTGATGGTCCCAATGAACACATGAAAACCGTGAAAACCTGTCGCTAGATAAAAACACGAGCCAAAAACACTATCAGTGATTGTGAACGGAGCGTCAAAATACTCAACGCCTTGAAAAAAAGTGAAAATAGAAGCAAGAATAAGAGTCAAAATTAACGATACGATTGCTTGTTTTTTTGCCCCAATTATAATTGCATGATGCGCCCAAGTTACTGTAGCGCCGGAACTTAATAAGAAAAATGTATTTGTTAAAGGTATTCCTGATGTTTGAATTGTTTGAATTGCGGTCGGAGGCCAAGTACCCCCTAGATTGAAAACAGGTGACAAACTAGAATGGAAAAATGCCCAGAAAAATGCGAAGAAAAACATTATTTCGGATACAATGAACAAAATCATTCCCAATCTTAATCCCCTTTGAACAGCAAAAGTATGTTGTTCTTCTAACGTGGCTTCTCTAACAATATCTCTCCACCAGGTGTACATAACATATAGAATGGTTATAAATCCGGTAATAAGTAATTGACCCCCTCCAATATACTTATGCATGTACAAAACTCCACCTGAGGTCATGAAAAAAGCTCCTAATGAAGCAGTTAATGGCCAAGGACTTGGGTCTACTAGGTGCCAAGAATGTCGAGTTTTTAGGTGTTTAAATTGTTCATTAGCAAATATACTTTTTGTTAATATTATACTTTGTCCTCTCTTTTCAGTTACAAAAGATAAAAAATGTAGGTTTTTTTTTAAGAATGAAATCATAATTAATTATATCGACAAATATTTAATTTTGGTGTCTGTGATGTGCTAATTTGGTTTCAATAATTCCAATTAGTGGGATTAGTACTGTGAAAAATAAGAAGTAAAACACAGTAGCAACTTGACCAACAATAACATAGACATCTTTTACAGGTTTTTGACCTATCCAACCTAAGATTAAAAAATCAGCTACAAGTAACCAATAAAAAATTTTAAAAATAGGTCTGAAAGTAGTACTTCTAACTTCAGATGTGTTGGTGAAAGGAATTAAAAATAACACTACTAAAGCACCTCCCATAGCCGCAACTCCTCCTAATTTATCAGGAATAGATCGTAAAATAGCATAGAAGGGAAGGAAATACCATTCAGGAACAATATGCGCCGGAGTTTGCATAGGATCTGCCGGAATGTAATTATCAGGGTGACCTAATAAATTAGGAAAATAAAATACAAAAACGGCGAATAGAATTAAAAAGCAGAAAAATGCAAATAGATCTTTTACAACAAAATAAGGGTAAAATGCGACCTTATCTACGCTTGTATCTACTCCTAAAGGGTTGTTTGAACCATCTTTATGGAGTAAAGCTAAATGCAATAAAGTTAATCCGGCTATCAAAAAAGGCATAAGGAAATGTAAACTAAAAAATCTATTTAGCGTAGCATTGTTAACCGTGAACCCACCCCACAACCAATCTACAATAGACTGACCTACAATAGGAACTGCAGTTACTAAACTTGTAATAACTGTGGCACCCCAGAAACTCATTTGTCCCCAAGGTAAAACGTAACCCATAAAAGCCGTTGCCATCATTAAAATTAAAATTAAAACACCCGAGCACCACAAAAGTTGCCGAGGTTGAATGTACGAACCATAATACAATCCTCTGAAAAGATGAGAATAAACTACAATGAAAAACATTGAAGCACCATTAGCATGTATATATCTGATTAACCAACCATTGCTCACATCTCTCATAATGTGTTCTACACTACTGAAAGCTAATTCTATATGTGGCGTATAGTGCATTGCTAAGAAAACACCTGATAAAATTTGGATAACAAGACAAATACCCGCAGATGAACCAAAACTCCAAGCATACGTTAAATTTATAGGTGTAGGGTAATGGATGATATGATTGTCTATGAATGCTAAAACATAATTCTTATTCCATCGAATTGTTTTAACAACAAATGACGCCATAAAACTTGAACTTTTTAAATTATCTACAGAAAACTCAGGGTTTGAGAATCTATCAAATACCGAATTTTTTAATTTTAAGGTAGATTTCATATTTATATAAATATTAGTAATCTTTGGACTCGAACCAAATTATATTTTAATTTAAATAGTTTTACCACCAAAACTTAAAAATTACTAAATTTTTTTTGTTTTTTCGCTGTTTTAGCGTTTGTGTGGGTCCGTTGACCTCTAACGGGTAAGCCTCGTATCTTTCTTAACCCACGATAAGTTTTAGTATTTATTAATTTAGTTAAAAATAAAGCACGAAGTTTTCTCAGTTCGCTTGTTATTACTAAGTCGGAATGTTCCACCATTTTTATTAATTGACGTTTTTGCTCATCAGATAATTCTCCCACTTGTAAATTGTGCGAGAATCCTACTTTCTTACAAAGTAGAGAAGATTGCTTCCCTCCAATACCGTAAATTTTTTGCAAAGAAAATTTGACCGATTTTTTCTCCGTAATATCTGTTTCTAAAATGTAAACCATAAACTTGTCTTTATAGAGTCAAACTTAAAAGTACATAGATTCAATTAGCATATTGACGCTAAAATGAATAGATTCCAGAAAGATTTCAGGATAAAGTCCCATAACAAAAGTACCTAAAATTAACGGAAGAAAGGTTAAAAATTCTCTTTTGTTTAAATCTAAAAATTCGTTAAAATATTGAATTTTTAAATTACCATAGGCAATTCTATTGAATAACCATAGCGAATAACAACCACCAATGACCATTCCTGTGGCGCTGAAGAATGTTATTGTCGTATTTGCTTTAAAAGAGCCCGTTAATATTAAAAACTCACCTATAAAACTCCCAGTTCCAGGTAACCCAATATTGGCCATCGTAAAAAAAAGGAAAATTGTTATGTAAATAGGCATTACATGCACTAATCCACCATAATATTTGACCATTCGTGTATGGTGTCTGTCATAAACAACTCCTATTAACAGAAATAAAGCGCTTGCGACAAAACCATGACTCAAACTTTGTAAAATAGCGCCCTCTAAACCTATTACATTGAAACTGAAAAGACCTACCATAACTAAATTCATATGAGCAACAGAAGTGTAAGCAATAATTCTTTTGAAATCTGTTTGTCGAATCGCCGTAAAAGACGTATAAATGATCCCAACGACAGACATAGCGTAAACAAATGGGGTAAAATAGAAACATGCTTCTGGGAATAACGGGAAAGAAAACCTTATAAAACCGTAAGTCCCCAATTTTAATAAAACACCGGCCAAGATAACAGAACCTGAAGTTGGAGCTTCCACGTGTGCTTCGGGTAACCAAAGATGAACTGGAACCATAGGTACCTTAGTTGCAAAAGATGCAAAAAATGAAAACCACATGAGCCTTTGTTCTAACGCTGAGAAAGAAAAAGTTAATAATACTTCATAATCAGTACTTCCTACTTGATGGTAAATATACAGAATAGACAATAACATCAAAACAGATCCTAACAAAGTATATAAAAAGAAGAAGTAACCTGCTCGAATTTTTCTCTCTCTAGAACCGTAAATTCCTATCATCAAATACATTGGAATAAGAACACTTTCGAAAAAAATATAAAAAATTAATACGTCTAAGATACAGAAGACTCCAATTAAAAAAAATTCCATGACTAAAAAAGAAATTAAAAAAATTTTTAAATTAATTTGAATACTATCCCAACTAGCCAATAAGCAGATGGGAATTAATAATGTAGTCAACAGAATGAAAAAAAGTGAAATCCCATCAACCCCTATAGTAAAATTTAAATTTAAAATAGGAATCCAGAAAAATTTGTTAACAAATTGAAAAGTTCCAATTGATTTGTTAAAAAAAATCCATAACACTATGGATAAGACGAAAGTCAGACAAGAAAAATTTAAAGCAACTAATCGCAGTAAATTTCTGTTTGATGCTGGAATGATCACTAATGAAAAAGCACCTATTAATGGTAAAATTAGTACATAAGATAATAAATTTTTAGTGTAAAACATAGTTTAGTGAAGGAAAAATGAAAAGATAACTATAAAATTTACATTTTATAGGATTCAAACCTATGACCGACAACTTAGAAGGCTGTTGCTCTATCCAACTGAGCTAAAAATGCTTATTTGTAAAGTATTCTAAAAAAAAATTAAAATATCCCAACGACAGACAATAAGCTAAATTTATAAGAAAGAAGGAACAATAAAGTAGGATTGATAAATAAAAATAAGAAAGAAAAAAATAGGACAGAGATCAAAATAGATTTTTGATTGTTTAAAGGATAGTAGAGTTTCCCGACCAAAGATTTTTCAAAGTAAAAAATTTTTATAATTCTAATATAATAAAAAGTAGCCACCACGCTACATAGAATACTAACCAAAGCTACAAAGTACATTGAAGACTCTATCGCAGTCAAAAACACACTAATTTTAACTAAAAAACCTATCATAGGTGGAAATCCCGCTATAGATAATAGAACTGTAGTGAAGAAAAGTGCTAACATGCTATTGGATTTCCCTAATAACAACAAATCAGTTAAATCTTTATTTTGTTTGGAATTGTAGTTAGTTTTTAAACGCACCAATATGAAAATTGACCATATAGATAAACCAGAAAAACTATAAATAACCAAATAACAAAATAACATTTGTATACCTTCAAACGTACCTGTGCTAAATGCGATTAACGAATAACCCATGTGACTAATGGAACTATACACAAGTAAACTTTTTAATTTCCGTTGCTCTAACCCACCAAATGAACCTACTATAATTGTTAAAATTATAACAACTACAATAAAATATCTCCAATATTCTATCATTCCGTAGAAACTATAATAAAAAATCCTCATTAGTAAAACGAATATCGCTAATTTAGGTACTACGGAAAATAAAAAAGTAGAACTTGAAGGGGAACCTTCGTAAACATTAGGAGCCCAAACGTGAAATGGAGCTACAGCTAATTTGAAGAAAAGACTTATTAGAATGAAAATTAACCCTAACTGTAATAAATTTACATCAAAAAAAACGTTAGAGAAGAATAATTTTTTTTGTAAGGAATAGGGATAATTTAAAGCTATTTGAGAATTTTCCTTAGATTCAAAATATAAATTATTCGTCACGTCTGATAAATTGACAACATTTCCGGGTAAAGCCCAAAAAAATAAATCTTTAAACTCCTCAAAATTAACAGTTCCAGAAATTCCATATAATATGGATGAGCCAAATAAAAATAAGCTAGAAGAAAAGGCTCCTAAGATGAAATATTTCAAACCTGATTCAATGGAAAACGTAGAATTTTTTTTGAAAGCCGCTAAAACGTAAAAAGCTAAACTTTGCAACTCAATAGCTAAATAAGCCGTAATCAAATCGTTGGATGAACAAAGTAAAAATAACCCTAATATTGCAAATAGAATTAGCAACAAGTACTCAAATTGGTTTAATTTTTGATCTTTTAAATACTGTTGAATCATTAAAATGCAAAATAATGATAAAATAGTTATAACAGTTTTTGAGAAAAAACTTACATAATCATTTATAATACTATTATTAAACACACTTAGTTCCAAAACATCTAGTTTTTCGTTGACTAACAAGTATAAAACTAATAATAAAACTAGCACCCCTAAATAAAGTAACGAATTCTGTATTAAAGGGTAAGGAGAATTACCTGCCAAAAACGTAGAATATAAGACCAAATAAATTATCGAAATTCCTAAAAATAATTCTGGTAATATACTAATCTCTTTAAACAATAAAGTTTCTATGGTCATTTAAAAAGTGAACCTATTTTACAGGGGTTAACAAAACGTTTTTATAATTTCGAGATAATTGTTTGAAGATTACTTGCATTTTATTCTTACGAGTACCAGTATTTATTGTTAAAGCAACAGAACCTAACGCAGCTAATAACAGTATATTACCTGCAATTAAAAATTGTAAAACATATTGAGTATATAAAATCTGACCAACAGCTTCAATTTCGGTAAAAGTGTCTATTTTTTCATACCAATTAACATGAAAATTGGATATGGAGTTACTTTCATAAGGATTTGATTTGAAATTTTCAGCGACAACCAAAGCAATCTCTACTAAAAAAACAAAACCTATAAAACTTCCGAAAGGAAAATATTTTATGGTATCTTTCCCAGCATTAATTGTTTTTAAGTCTAACATCATAACAACAAATAAAAATAATACTGCGATAGCACCCACATAAACGATAATGAACATCAAAGCAATAAATTCGCATTCCAATAAAAACAACATAATTGAAGCTGAAACAAAGCTTAAAACTAGAAATAAGACAGAATATATAGAATTTTGAACTATTACAACCATTAAAGAACTTAATAATAATATGAAAGAAAATAAATAAAACAGAATATTAGCAAACATAATTTTAATGAAAGTGGGATTCGAACCCACGACATTTGGATTATGATTCCAAAGTTCTGACCAACTGAACTATTTCATTTTTTTCCAGCTACACGTTCCCGTACAGCTACCTTGTTACGACTTCATCCAAATTATTAATTTCTTAATAGATTTTCATTTTATTTTAATTTTGTTAAACTAAACTGAAATGAAAATCTTCAAATAAAACTAATTTTCTGCATGTGACGGGCGGTGTGTACAAGGCCTAAGTACGTATTCACCGCGACATGCTGATTCGCGATTACTAGTGATTCCACCTTCATACAGGCGAGTTTCAGCCTGTAATCCGAACTTGGGAAATTTTTAAAGGTTAACTAAAGATTTTTTTCTTTCGTGACTTTTTGTAATTTCCATTGTAGCACGTGTGTAGCCCAACCCATAAGGGCCACAGTGACTTGACTTGATTCTTACCTTCCTCCAATTTATCATTGTCAGTATCTTTAAAGCTTTGTAAAAGTTTAAAAAATTAAACTTTTAAAATTAGTAAAAATTAATAAAGATAAGAGTTACGCTCGTTAAAGGAATGAACCAAACATCTTACGACACGAGCTGAC
>CAJWAE010000015.1 GCA_913020075.1 uncultured Flavobacteriaceae bacterium | reverse complement strand
AACAGGACCATATGGAACGTATTTAACCACACGATAACCCTCTGCGGCTAGATTAAAAGAAATATGATCAGCCATTCCATATAACTGAGAAAACCAAATTAGTGAATAGTCATTTTTTAATCCATTTAAAATCATCCATTTTGTAACACGTAAAACACTAGATTCGTTATGTGTTCCTAAAAAAAGATTACAAAACTTAATTCGAGGTAAAATATAATCTATTGCAGCATTAAAATTTATGTTAGTTTTTTCCTTAGAAACACAAATTGGTGAAGAATACCCGAATTCTTTTGCTCTATTTTTTTCTTTTTCTATATAAGCGCCTCTCACTAATTTTATCCCGATTTTAAAAGCTTTATTTCTTGACCTTTCACATAGTTTTTTTAAATAGTCTAGTCTATCTTTACGATACATTTGTAAAGTGGTGAAAATTATTGCATGTTTCCCATTGAATTGCTCCATTAAGTATTCTGCTATCTCGTCTATTGCTGGTTGATACCATGATTCCTCAGCATCAATAAGTATTCTGACATTTAATTCTTTGGCTTTCTTACAACAGGTTTCAATGCGCTCTAAAGCACGATCCCATTCCATTTGTTCAATATTATTTAAAGTTAATTGTGCACTCTTCTTTTTGAATAAAAATACTGAGCCTAAAGTCGTTGCTTTAAAAACCGTAAAAGGAAGCGCATCACTTTCTTCAGAAAAAGAAAGAGTTTCTAAAATATTTTTTAAACATAAATCCATTCCTTCTTCAGACTCTACTTCTTCTGCTGCATAATGCATATAAGATTTTATATTATGCCTTTTTAACTTTTCAACAACTTTCAATGAGTCACGTTTTTCTATACCTGCACAAAATTGAGAAAATATAGTAACTCTAAAAAGGGATTCTACAGGTAATCCAAATTTAAGAGAAATTAAAGCGAATTTAGTCCCAATATTTACAAGTATATTATTTGAAATTATTTTGTATAAATAAAAAGCTTTGTAAAGTTCTTTAGTGTTCTTTAATCTATATGCTTTTTCTGTATTTCCAAACTTTATCATTAATTCTAAAACATAAATTAAAACACAAAATTACACAGAATTAAAAGAGTTCCTTAATAAAAAATTATTTTTTGTTTTCTAGTAATGGAACAAATCGAAATAATCCGAATTTTTCTTTATTAAAATTTCGATCTGAGATTCGTGTGTAACGGGTCATTATTTGTTCCTTTTTCCCTACTGGAATCACTAATTTGCCTCCAATAACCAGTTGATTTAATAGAGGCTTTGGGACTTCGGGAGCACCAGCTGTAACAATTATTCTATCAAATGGAGCTTGATCAGGAAGTCCTTTATATCCATCACCAAAAACATGCTTTTTTGGTCGTAATCCAAGTTCAGTAAAAAGACGTTGTGTTTTTTTAAATAATAATAGTTGACGTTCAATAGTGTAAACCTGATTGGCTAACTTAATTAAAACAGCCGTTTGGTATCCCGAACCTGTACCAATCTCAAGTACTTTATGACTTAAATCAAGTTCCAAAAGCTGAGATTGATAAGCAACTGTATAAGGCTGTGAAATAGTTTGATCAGCAGCAATCGGATAAGCATTATCTTCATAAGCAAAATCCAATAAGCTTGGATCCATAAAACAATGCCTTGGAACTTCCTTGATGGCATTTAAAACACTTTCATTTTTAATACCTTTTGATATTAGTAATTTAATAAGTTGCCGCCTCAATCCTTGGAATTTTGTAGTATCATTCATTCGATGCAAAAATATGGTAGTTTATTAATATATTAACAATTAGATTGTATTTTTGATTTAATTTATTTATTTAAAAAAATGATTAAAATTGGAGTTTTAGGTGCGGGGCATTTAGGGAAAATTCATTTAAGAATTGCTGCAAAATCAAAAGTATATAATTTAGTGGGTTTTTATGACCCAAATCCTGAAACAACAAAAAAAGTACAATTAGAATATGGTTATAAATCATTCAAATCTCCAGAAGAACTGATCAAAGCCTCTGATGTTGTCGATATAGTGACTCCAACTCTTTCGCATTATACTTTAGCTAAATTAGCTATTGAATCAAAAAAACATATTTTTATTGAGAAACCGATAACTAAGACTGACGAAGAAGCATCTAATTTAGTTAATCTTGCTATTCAATACGAAGTTTTGGGACAGGTAGGTCATGTAGAGCGTTTTAACCCCGCTTATCAATCCATACTTAATTCTATTAAAAACCCTAAATTTATTGAGGCTCATCGTTTATCTGATTTTAATCCCAGAGGTACTGATGTATCCGTAGTTTTAGATTTAATGATACACGATATAGATATTATACTGAGCATTGTAAAATCGCCTGTAAAAAGTATACATGCTTCTGGCGTTTCTGTTGTTAGTGAAACCCCAGATATCAGTAATGCTCGAATTGAATTTGAAAATGGTTGTGTAGCGAATCTGACTGCAAGCCGAATTTCTGTTAAAAAAATGAGAAAAACTCGTTTTTTTCAAAAAAACGCATATATATCTGTCGACTACTTAACAAAACAGGTTGAAGTTTTGAAAATGAAGGATGTATCTATTGAAAATGAAGATTTAGGCTTAATACTAACAAATTCTGAAGGTAATAAAAAACAAATTTATTTTGAAAATCCCGATATTATTGAAACTAATGCTATTCAAGAAGAATTAAATCATTTAGCAGAATGTATTAAAAACAAAAAAAAGCCAATAGTTTCATTAAAAGATGGAGCAAATGCTTTAGCAATAGCTCATCAAATTATTAAATATATTGGCTAACCTATTCCATTTTAAATGCCAAAATTTAATCCTTTAAATTTCATATTTCCAAATGACCCGCAGAGTCAGGTTATGAACAGTCTTGATAGCTACTCCAATGAAGAGATTAATGAATTAAAAAATAAAAGTGAAAAAGGTTTTATAAACGTTATTCACCCTAAAAATATTACAGAAAAAAGTCCGATTCTTGTAAGAAGAATATGGGAAAAATTCTTATCAAAAAAATGGTATCAAAAACAATTAAAACCCTTGGTCTATTTTTATAAAATATCTACCCTGACAGAACAATACAATGGGTTTTTAGGTGGTATTCAAACCGATGATTTTAAAAAACAGAAAATCACTATTCATGAAAAAACTTTTCCAAAAAGAATTCAGCTAATGGCAGAGTATTTAGAGAAAGTTCAAATTCAAGCTGAACCTGTAGTTATAATCCACGAGAATAATCTACCTGATTCATTAAACCCTTTTATCCTAAAGCAAAAACCTTGTGATATAGTTTTTGATTTTGAAGGATATAAACACCAGCTTTGGACTTTGAGTAAAGTTCAAGAAGAAACACTAAAGAATTGGGCTAAAAAAGAAAAGTGTTTTCACTTAGCGGACGGACATCATAGAATAGAATGTATGAATTATTTGTCCGATCAAATAAAAAAGCCATTAAACGTTTCTAGTTTTCTATTACACCAATCTCAAATTCAATTACAAGCTTATATTTGGCTTTTAAAGGATCCTTTAAAAAAGAAAACTAAAACCCAAATCGAAGATTTAATAATTCAAAACAAAGGAGATGAGATTTCTTTAAATGAATTTATAAATAATGATCTTACTTTAGCAATAAAAATAAATGATAACTATTTTGGTTTTAATAAATTTAATTTAAAAACAGAAAAAATTCCTGAATTTATTCACAATAATTTACTAATTAGATTTCCTGAGATAAAACAAAAAATGAAATATTTGCCTAAATATACAAATAGCCTTAAACAGCTTAATTCACTTGTGCATTCAAATGAAATAATATTTTTAATGAAACCCATATCTAAAGAATTTCTTTTTGAAAATGCAAAAAAAAATAAAAAATTACCTCAAAAATCTACATACATACTTCCTAAAATGCTTACCGGAATGGCTATTTCATCAGTTTATTAGATTTCTTCAATAGTTATTTATAACATCTTTTGAAATTGTACATTTGTAAATATGAAGATATCTAACAACATTCAGAAGATAAAATCAACACTTCCTAATCACATTAGTCTAATTGCGGTATCTAAAACTAAGCCAAATTCAGATTTGTTAGAAGCTTATGATTCCGGGCAGCGAATTTTTGGTGAAAATAAAATACAAGACATGTCTAAAAAATGGGATAGTCTTCCTAAAGATATTGAATGGCATATGATTGGACATGTTCAGACTAATAAGGTTAAATATATGGCCCCTTTTGTAAGTCTTATTCATACGGTTGATAGTCTTAAACTAATTATAGAAATAAATAAACAAGCTTTAAAAAACAATCGTATAATAGATTGTTTAATTCAAATTCGAATTGCTGAAGAAGAAACTAAATTTGGACTTCCTGAAAACCAATTAGAAGATTTATTAGAATCTGTAATTGCTCTAAAAAGTATTAAAATCAGAGGGTTAATGGGTATGGCAAGTTTTACATCTGATGATTTAAAAGTTAGATCAGAATTTAATAAACTTTCCAAGTTGTTTAATAAAATTAAAAAAAAGTATTCTAATCTTGATATTCTATCCATGGGTATGAGTAGCGACTATGCGATTGCCATTGAAGAAGGCTCAACAATGATTAGAGTAGGAAGTAAAATTTTTGGTGAACGAAATTAATATAGATGTACGCCATACTTGATATTGAAACTACTGGGGGTAAATACGATGAAGAAGGGATCACTGAAATTGCAATTTATCGTTTTGATGGAATTAAAATATTAGATCAATTTAGCAGCCTTATAAATCCAGATAAAGAAATTCAACCTTTTGTAGAGAAACTTACTGGTATTAATTCAAAAATGCTGCGTAATGCTCCAAAATTTTATGAAATAGCAAAACGGATTATTGAAATAACAGAAGATTGTATCTTAGTTGCTCACAACGCTTCCTTTGATTATCGGATTTTACAAACAGAATTTCGACGATTAGGTTTTCTTTATGAACTAAAAACAATCTGTACTGTAGAATTATCTCAAATATTATTACCAGACCAACCTGCATATAGCCTAGGAAAGCTAGTTCGGAATCTAGGGATTCCTTTCTCTAATCAACATAGGGCCCATGGTGATGCCAAAGTAACTTTAAAATTATTTGAATTATTACTTGAAAAAGATTTAGAAAAAAAAATTTTAAAAAAACATATAAAAAGTTCAACTCCTAATAAAGCACCTTCTCAATATTTGAATCTCATAGATAAACTCCCCTCAGAAATGGGAGTATATTATATTCATAATCAAAACAAAGAAATTATTTATATTGGTAAAAGTAATAATATAAAAAAACGCATATTAAACCATCTTACTGGTTCACAAACAAAATCAATTAATTTACAAAAAAATATTTCTGAAGTCACCTTTGCTTTAACTGGCGGTGAATTAGTGACATTATTAAAGGAGCAAAATGAAATAAAAATTAATAATCCTATTTATAATAAAAATTTAAAAGACAGAACTTTTCCAATAGGTATTTATTATGAAAAAACAGAAAGCTATGCTCTTTTAAATATTGAACAAGTTCGTGAAAATAAAAAATATATAAGCGTATTTAAAAATAAGAAAAGCGCAAAATTAGCTCTTTCAAAATGGGCAAATGATTATGGAATCTGTCTCCAAAAAACGAGCCTTTTCAAAACTGAAAAAAAATGTTTCAACTATGGAATAAAATTATGTGATGGCGCATGTATTGGGGAAGAGTCAACTGAAAAATATTCTAAAAAAATAGATGTATTATTGTTAGAATATTCATACCCATTTGACAACTTTTTACTCATTTCAAAAGGAAGAAGAGAAGGGGAAAACTCTTTTGTATACGTCAATGAAAGGAAATTTAAAGGATATGGATATTTTGAACTAAATCATCAAATCAAAAGTTATGAAAGAATCGAATCAAGATTAATCTCGATGGAAGAGAACCCTGATGTACAAAAATTAATTAATAGTTTTATTAAAAGAAAAAAATATTCAAAATTAATATCTTTAGAAAGCTGATTTTTAAAAATACTTAAATACGATAATTTTAATTAAAAAAATATGAAAAAATGGCAACATAGATTGCATGAGGTTATATATGAGGCAGACACTAAATCAGGAAAACTTTTTGATATAATACTCCTTATTTGCATTTTACTAAGTGTTCTACTTGTTTCTTTAGAAAGCATTGTTTCCATCGATCTACTTTATCACAAATATTTGAATATTGCAGAATGGATTATAACCATTCTATTCACAATAGAGTATGTTTTTAGAATTTTAAGTGTTCCTAAACCATACAAATATATTTTTAGCTTTTTTGGTATAATTGATCTATTATCAACTATTCCAAAATACCTTTCATTAATTTTTTTAGGAACGCATAGTTTAGTTGCTCTTAAGGCTCTAAGACTTCTAAGAATTTTTAGAATATTAAAACTAACTCATTATGTTGGAGAGTCAAATTCATTAATTAAAGCATTGCGTGCAAGTAGGGCTAAAATTTTTGTTTTTATTTTTGGTGTTATTGTTTTATGTATAATTTTTGGAACAATCATGTATTTGATTGAATCAGAAGAAAGTGGATTTTCAAGTATACCTAAAAGTATTTATTGGTCTATTGTCACTCTTACTACTGTTGGTTATGGAGATATTGCTCCCCAAAGTCCTTTAGGACAATTTATTGCTTCTATAATTATGATTATGGGTTATGGCATAATAGCTGTTCCAACTGGAATTATTACAGCAGAAATATCAAAGAAAAATGCAATAGACACTAACACTCAAGCTTGCCCATATTGCTTGACAAGTGAACATAAGGAAAATGCTATTTATTGTCATAAATGTGGAAAATCATTAAATCATGTCACTTAAGACTCTTATATATATAGCTGGTCCAACGGGGATAGGTAAAACAAAATTAAGCATTGAACTTGCCACAGTTTTAAATACAGAAATCATTTCATGTGACTCAAGACAGTTTTATAAAGAAATGAATATTGGAACAGCAGTACCAAACAAGGAACAACTAGAACAAATTCCTCATCATTTTATACAACACATATCGATAAATAATCTTTATACAGTTGGTGATTATGAAAAAGATGCTGTTATGAAATTGAAAGAGCTTTTTTATGAAAACGACAATATCATTATGGTTGGTGGGTCTGGAATGTATGCAGATGCAGTTATGTTTGGAATAGATGATTTTCCGGAAATTCCTCAAGAAACAAGAAGTCAAATCAAAATATTTTACCAAACGCACGGCTTGAAAGGGATTCAAGATTTATTGCTCAAGAAAGATCCTAAATATTACAGCCGTGTTGATATTAAAAACCCAGCACGACTAATTCGTGCATTGGAAGTATGCATAGCTTCAGATCAACCCTATTCTTCTTTTTTGGGTAAAGAAAGAAAGCCACGGAATTTTATTTCGAAAATCATTGTATTATCTTCTCCACGTAATATATTATATGAAAAAATAAACCAACGTGTAGATATTATGATAAGTAATGGATTGGAAGATGAGGCAAGACTTCTAAGTAAACAAAAAAATCTTTTCCCTCTCAAAACAGTTGGTTATAAAGAGCTTTTTCCATATTACGAAAAATCACAAACTCTTGAAAATGCAGTTAACGAAATTAAAAAAAATAGCAGGCGTTATGCAAAAAGACAAATTACTTGGTTTAATAAATATGAAAATGCTATTAGACTTTCAGCAAAAACATCTGTTGAAGATGTATTAAAACTATTGAAATAACAGTTTTAAAAATAAATAAAATTTAAGCTAGATTTGACCAAAATAATTTAAAATATTAGATTGTATCCTCTCATTAATTTTATTGACGGGAGCTTTTAAAAAAACTTTACCCGTTATTTTTTCATACAACTCAATATATCTTTCAGAAATAGATTCAATTATTTTATCATCCATTAAAGGTGGTTTTTGTCCCTCTAGTCCTTGAAAGTCATTGCTAATAAGCCATTGTCTAACAAACTCTTTGGACAACTGTTTTTGTGGCAATCTTTTGGCTTGACGCTCAGCATATCCTTGTTCATAAAAATATCTTGAAGAATCGGGTGTATGAATTTCATCGATTAGAAGAATTTTTCCATCATTTGTTTTTCCAAATTCATATTTAGTATCAACAAGTATAAGTCCCTGTTTTTTAGCTATTTCAGTACCCCTTTCAAAAAGTTTTTTTGTGAAGTTTTCAAGCTGAATATAGTCTGATTCACTTACTATACCTTGTTTAATGATTTCTTCTCGAGAAATATCCTCATCGTGTCCCTCTTGAGCTTTTGTTGAGGGTGTAATAATCGGTTTATTAAATCGATCATTTTCAATCATTCCTTCTTGCATTTTGACACCACACAGTGTTTTTAATCCCTTTTTATATGTTCTAGACGCATGACCAGATAAATAGCCACGAATAACCATTTCTATTTTGAAAGGCTCACATGCTACTCCAATAGAAACATTAGGATCTGGAGAAGCTTCCAGCCAATTTGGAACAATATCTGAAGTGGAATCTAACATTTGTTTAGAAATTTGATTTAATATTTGTCCTTTGTATGGTATTCCATTTGGTAAAATAATATCAAATGCTGAAATACGATCTGTTGAAATCATAATTAAAGAATTTTCATTCAATCGATAAACTTCTCTTACTTTACCTATATATTTAGAATTGAATCCATCCAACTTAAGGTCTGTATACATTAATGTATTAGTCATAGTTAATTATCGTGTTCAATAGTTTTATATGCATTAATAACTTTTTTAACTAATGGATGCCTAATAACATCCTTATCGTCTAAATAAACTATTCCTATTCCATCAGTACTATTTAAAATCAAAAGTGCCTCTTTAAGACCAGAAACCATTCTTCTTGGTAAATCAATTTGACCAGGATCACCAGTTAGCAAGAATTTTGCGTTTTTACCCATGCGAGTTAAAAACATTTTCATTTGAGAATGTGTTGTATTTTGTGCTTCATCTAAAATAACAAAAGCATTATCCAATGTTCGACCGCGCATAAAAGCTAAAGGAGCTATTTGAATAATACCTTTTTCAATATAATTTTTTAATGTTTCGTTTGGTATCATATCTCGTAATGCATCATAAAGAGGCTGCATATATGGATCTAGTTTTTCATTTAAATCACCTGGTAAAAATCCTAAATTTTCTCCAGCTTCTACAGCTGGACGAGTTAATACAATTCGTTTGACTTTTTTTTGCTTTAAAGCATTAACAGCTAGCGCAACACCTGTATAGGTTTTTCCAGTTCCAGCAGGTCCTATTGCAAAAACCATGTCGTTTTTTTTTATGGATTTTACTAACCTGTTTTGATTAAATGTTTTTGCTTTAATTATCCTACCTCCTACCCCATAAAGTATAGGAGAATCAATTTCACCATTTAAATTTATTTTTTCTTGATTTTCTGAATTCATTATACGTTCAATAATTTCATCATTTAAAACATTGTATTCAATAAAATAAGTGATTAATTCGGCAATTCTTTTGTTAAAATCTATTATTGTAGATTTTTCACCATACGCTTTTAGGTTATTTCCTCTAGCGACAATTTTGATTTCAGGAAAAATGTTTCTAATCTTTTCAATATGAGTGTTTTGATTTCCAAAAAAATCTTGCAGATTTATTTCAGATAAATCAATTTTAATTTCATTCAAAGGCTACTAGTTTAAAATAAATTATTTTTGTTGCAATGTAGATGTCTGCTTATAAAAATAGTATAATTTTAATTAATTAATTTAAGTAATTTAAACTTTATGACCATCGTCACTCTAACTACCGATTTTGGACATAAAGATTACTCTATATCTGTAATAAAAGCTGCACTTATTAGAGAAATTCCAGATGCTATTATAGTAGACATTTCTCATGAAATAAGCCCTTATAATCACTCCGAAACAGCATATATTTTAAAAAATGCATACAAAGCCTTTCCAGAAGGAAGTATTCATATTATTGGAGTGGAATCTGAATTTACGCCAGAAAATATTCATATTGCAATGAAATTTGATTCCCATTATTTTATTGGAGCTGATACTGGAGTTTTATCATTGATTAAAGAAGACTTAATAGCTGAAAAAACAGTGAGTATTAATATTCATAATTCTATCATAAGTTCCTTTCCAGTTTTGGATATTTTCATTCATGTAGCTGCACACATAGCAAGAAAAGGAGCTTTAGAAATAATTGGTAAGTCTATTGATCACATTAAAGAATTAACTAATATAAAACCTGTAATTAATCCCAAAGGCGATAAAATTTTAGGAAGTGTTATTTATATTGATAATTATGGGAATATCATTACCAATATTACCCAGAAGCTTTTTAAAGATATTGGAAAATCAAGAAATTTTATAATATACGCTCGAACAATAAAATTCAGGAATATTTACAATAGTTATAGTCAGGCTATTAATTTTGATTTACCAAGAGAGAAGCGAGAAGAAGACGGTAAAAAATTAGCTTTGTTTAATTCAGCCGGACATCTAGAACTTGCTGTTTACAAGAGTAATCCATTAACCGTAGGAAGTGCCCACAGTCTTTTCGGCTTAGACTATAGAGATCCTATAACCGTTCAATTTGACTGACATGTTAACTATAGCTAAACGAGAATTTTACTTTTTTTTTAATAACATAAGTGGCTACTTAGTCCTTATAGGTTTTTCAACTATTAATACTTTAATGCTTTGGTTTTTTGATACACCATTTAATTTACTAAATATTGGTTTTGGAGATTTTAGCCCCTTTTTTGAGCTTTCTCCTTGGCTTTTTCTTTTTTTAATCCCAGCTTTAAGTATGCGAAGTTTTTCTGAAGAGCTTTCTTCAGGAACTTTTGAGCTATTATTAACCAAACCATTAAAACCATCTAATATTTTTGGAGGAAAACTTATTGGTTTGTCACTTGTACTTGGTATTGCTATAATTTTAACTTTCATCAATTTAGTAGCTCTTTCGGCATTAATTGAGCCTAACTCAACTTTGGACTGGGGAAGTATAATAGGATCATATATATCTTTAATTTCTGTAGGTTTAATTTTTTTGGCTATTGGACTTTGTTGTTCTATACTATTTCGAAATCAAGTCACTTCATTTCTTCTATCTCTTTTGGTTTGCTTTACCCAATTTTATTTGTGGTCATTTCTTGCTGATTTCACGACTATACCGTGGCTATATGAATTTATTTCGGATATTGGAATTCAAGATCATTACCTAAGTTTAAGTAGAGGTATTATTCTTTTTGAAGACATTATCTATTTTATTGGAATATTCTTTATCTTCTTCGTGTTTGGTATTGAACTTATTAAAAAAGAACAAGTTTAGATGAAGATTTTGAAAAAACCATTATTTACTCTTATTATCGTATTGAGTCTCATTGGGATTTTTAAACTATTAGATTTAGAATATGATCTAACTAAAGATAAGAGATATAGCCTTTCTAAAAGAAGTATTTCTAAATTAGTGAAAATTGACGAACCTATTCGAATAGATGTTTTTCTTGAAGGAAATTTACCTAACAGATTTATTGGTTTTCGAAATCAGCTGGATGCTCTTTTAAGTCAATTACAAAAATATTCTGGCAATATTATTTTAAATTATAATAATCCTTACGAATTTGGTGATTCTGAGGATGTAATTGAGGAAATGCAACGCTATGGGATGACACCTGAAATAGTTTTTGAGAACACAAATGGAAATCGAAAAGAAAGTATAATATTTCCTTGGATTATTCTTAATGTAGGAGAACATTCTGAACGAGTATCCTTATTATCTAAACAACTTGGAGATACTGAAAATAAAAAGATTGTCCGTTCATTACAGCAGCTAGAATTCAAAATAATGGAAGGTCTTCACAAAGTCACTCTAAATGAAAAACCCAACTTAGCCATTTTGACCTCTCATCAAACTTCAGAACAAGTCAAGCTTGCAGATCTATTAAAAAGTTTACGTTCTTATTATAACCTAGCATCTTTCGATCTCAAAACAAAAGGAGTGACTAAACAAGCTGCTTTGGAAAACCTCAAACGCTTTGATGGTTTAATAATATCTAATCCAAAAACAGAATTTACACAAAGTGAAAAATATATTCTGGATCAATACTTGTTGAATGGAGGTGGACAACTTTGGTTAGTTGACGGAATTCAAGTTGATATAGATAGTCTCTTTAATTTATCCGGTAAGACATATGGTTTTCCAAGAGAACTAAATCTTAATGATTATTTTTTTAATATCGGAATCAAAATTAAAAAAACAATAATTGAAGATTTATATTGTGCTCCCATTGTTTTAGCAAACGGCAAGAACAATAACACTAAATACATTCCCTATCCATGGCCATTCTATCCTTTGTCCAAACCACTTAACACAAGTCTTATAGGAAAAGATGTAGGAACTGTAATCAGTCAGTTTGCTAGTCCATTGGATACTATAAATACAGACTTAAACAAAACAATTTTAATGCGAACCTCTGAATACACAAAATCTCAGGGACCACCTGTTTTAATAGAACTTGAAAAAGTGACTCTAAAAATAAACCCCTCAATTTATAATGAATCTTCAAAAATATTAGGTATACTAATTGAAGGTAAAAATAAATCATTATTTTACAATAGAGTAAAACCACTTTCTATTACTAATATAAAAAATGACGGTATTATTAAAATGATTGTTTTTGGAGATGGAAATCTTGCAGAAAATCAAACAGAAAAAGGATTCCCCTTAACTCTAGGCTTCGATAAATGGACAAATAATTTTTATGGGAATAAGACTCTTGTAATGAATGCGATACATCATCTGATGGATAATAAAGAACTATTATCTTTAAGAAAAAAAAACTGGGAAGTTGCTTTTTTGGATAAGCAAAAAATTAATAAAACTATAACTCGTTGGAAAGGTTTTGTTTTATTAACTCCTCTTTTTTTTATAATTTGTACTGGATGGGTTTATAGACTAATAAGAAGTAAACATTTATGATGTTAAGTGTTAATAAGTTTCTTTTAAGAATCAAAGCATTTCAAATATATTTGAAGTAAAGTTATTTAAGATGAATTACTATATATTAAGAAATTTAAATTCTTATTAGTGAGTTTCATTTCACCTATTTATAAAATATTTATACATGAAGTTTATTGTTTCTAGTGCTACTCTTCTTAAAGAAATTCAAATGCTTGGTGGTGTTATCAATAACACCAATACACTTCCGATTTTAGATAATTTTTTGTTTGAAATCAATGATAATAAACTCACGCTTACTGCTTCCGACTTAGAAACAACATTCTCTACTTCTTTAATGGTAGAATCAGAAAGCAATAGTAATATAGCTCTTCCGGCAAAACTATTATTAGATACTTTAAAAACATTTCCTGAACAACCTCTTACTTTTGTTAAAACAGAAAAAAATACAGTTGAAATTATTGCAAATAACGGTAAATACGCTCTGGCATATGTTGATGGAGATGAATTTCCTAAAGCATCTCAAGTTGTAGATGCTAAATCAATAATGATTAAGTCTGAAATATTGTTCACTGCAATAAACAGTACTTTATTTGCCAGTGGGAATGATGATTTACGACCGGTAATGAGCGGTGTTTTTTTTCAGTTTTCTTCTGAATCACTAGTATTTGTTGCAACAGATGCCCATAAATTAGTTAAATACACTCGAACTGATGTAACAGCTGATGATACGTCCGAGTTTATTATGCCAAAAAAACCTTTGCAATTACTTAAAGGAATTTTACTAGGAAATTCTGATGAAATTACGATAGAATATAATGATACTAATGCCATGTTTCGCTTTGGAAATTCTGTGTTAACTTGTCGTCTTATTGACGGTAAATATCCTAATTATGAGGCAGTAATTCCAAAAGAAAATCCTAATCAAATGCAGTTAAGTAGAACTACTTTATTGAATTCAGTTCGTAGAGTAAGTATTTTTTCTAATAAAACAACTCACCAAATTCGGTTAAAAATTGCTGGAGCTGAATTACAAATTTCTGCTGAAGATTTTGATTATAGTAATAGTGCAGAAGAACGATTAGATTGTGATTATCAAGGTGATGATATCCAAATTGGATTTAATTCTCGGTTTTTAATTGAAATGCTTAATAATTTAAATTGTGATGACATAAAACTTTCAATGTCATTACCCAATAGAGCTGGAATACTTACTCCCTTAGATCATAATTCAGATGGAGAACTAATCACAATGTTAGTAATGCCTGTAATGTTAAATGAATAATTTAAAAGGGTATAAAAATTACTTAAACTAACTTTTTAATGAGTTCATAATAGCTTCAGACAAACGTAAATATGTTCCGTTTTCTAATTTTTCTCGAATTCCTGAAAAAGCTTCCAAAGTAATTTTCACATCATCCAAAGTATGGGTTGCCGTTGGAATAAGACGTAATAAAATTAATCCTTTAGGAATGACAGGATAAACAACTATTGAGCAAAAAATTCCATAATTTTCACGCAAATCCTTAACTAATGACATTGCTACAGGTATACTCCCTTTGAGGTAGACTGGGGTAACACAGCTTTGAGTTGTACCAATATCAAAACCTCTCTTTTTTAATCCATTTTGTAAAGCACTTACATTTTTCCATAATTTTAATTTAAACTCAGGTCGTGTTCTCAACATGTCTAATCTTTTTAGAGCTCCCTTTACCAACTGCATTTGTAAAGATTTAGCAAACATCTGAGATCGCATATTATATTTCAAATAGTCAATAATTTCTTTATCTGCAGCAACAAATGCACCAGTAGAAGCCATGGACTTTGCGAAAGTTGCAAAGTATACATCAATTTGATCTTGAACACCCTGTTCATCACCTGTTCCTTTTCCATTTTCACCTAAAGTTCCAAAACCATGAGCATCATCTACTAGGAAACGAAAATTATATTTTTGTTTTAAAGCTACTATTTCCTTTAGTCTTCCTTGCTGACCTCTCATACCAAAAACACCTTCAGAAATAACTAGAATACCACCTCCAGTTTGCTCAGCAACTTTTGTGGCTCTTTGTAAGTTTTTCTCTAAACTTTCAATGTCATTGTGCTTATAAGTGAATCTTTTACCTATATGCAAACGAACTCCATCTACGATACATGCATGAGCATCAATATCATAGACAATAACATCATCTTTACTTACGAGTGTATCAACAGTAGATAATATACCTTGATATCCAAAATTCAATAAATAAGAAGATTCTTTATCTACAAAAGCAGCTAACTCATTTTCTAGTTGTTCATGTAAATCTGTATGACCTGACATCATTCTTGCTCCCATGGGATATGCAGAGCCATATTCTGCTGCTGCATCAGCATCAACCTTTCTTATTTCAGGGTTATTAGCAAGACCCAAATAGTCATTAACACTCCAAGTGATAACTTCTTTGCCTTTAAATTTCATTCTATTTGAAATAGGTCCTTCCAACTTTGGGAAAACAAAATAACCTTCAGCTTGTGAAGCCCATTTACCTAGTGGCCCTTTGTTTTTAATTATTCTATCAAATAAATCTCTCATTTCCTTAAAGTTAAATCATTAACATATTCAATCTTTTTATTTGATTTATGGGGTGTATCAAAAAACCCTTGTTCAGCCATCCAATCTTCACTGTATATTTTGCTCATATAACGGGAACCATGATCAGGAAAAATAACAACGACCTTACTGTTATTGTCGAAATGATTTTCAGCAAATAACTGATGAACTGCTTGCATTGCCGCACCTGAAGTGTATCCAACAAACATCCCTTCTGATTTAGTAATATTTCTAGCACTGTGAGCACTATCTTCGTCAGTGACTTTAACAAAAAGATCTATTAGATCAAAATGAGTAGATGTTGGAATTAAATTTTTCCCTAAACCTTCGATTCTATATGGATAAATTTCACCTGCATCAAATTCTTTGGTTTCATGATATTTCTTTAATACAGATCCATATGCATCAGCTCCTATAACCTCAATTTCAGGGTTTTGTTCTTTTAAATATTTTGCACAACCCGAAATAGTTCCACCTGTTCCGCTACTTGCAACTAAATGTGTAATCTGCCCTCCAGTTTGTTCCCAAATTTCAGGACCGGTTGTTTTATAATGTGCATCAACATTTAAGTCATTAAAATATTGATTAATATAAACTGAATCTTTAATTTCAGTGCAAAGTTGTTTAGCAACCTGATAATATGATCTTGGATCATCAGCAGCTACATTAGCTGGACAAAGATGTACTTCTGCGCCCATAGAACTTAACATATTAATTTTATCTTTTGAAGATTTAGAACTAACCGCTAAAACACAACGATATCCTTTAATAATTGATACCATGGCTAAGCTAAATCCTGTATTTCCAGAAGTTGTCTCTATTATAGTTGCACCAGACTTTAACAAGCCTTGACGTTCAGCTTCTTCTATAATATGAAGTGCTATTCTATCTTTGTTAGAATGACCGGGATTAAATGCTTCGAATTTAGCATAGTAAGATCCCACATATCCCTTTACAACATTATTTAGTTTAATTAGAGGGGTGTTCCCTATCAACTTAAGCACATTTTGATAGGCTTTTACTGGGTTATTCATGCTTTTTTAATGTAAAAATATTTGACAAATTTAATAAAAAAATCAGTCTGTCTTATCTTCTAAATGAAGTATAAAAGCATATTCTTTAGCTGTTTGTTTTAATGGATTAAAACGACCAGAAGCACCGCTGTGTCCAGCTTCCATATTTGTGTCTAGAAATAATACATTTTTATCTGTTTTATGAGTTCTTAATTTAGCGACCCACTTAGCTGGTTCCCAATATTGAACCTGAGAATCATGTAGACCTGCTGTAATCAATAAATTTGGATAAGATTGATGTTTAACGTTATCATATGGTGAATACGATTTCATATAATCATAATAATCTTTTTGATTTGGATTTCCCCATTCGTCATATTCACCTGTTGTTAGAGGGATAGTATCATCTAACATAGTTGTTATTATATCTACAAATGGAACTGCAGCTAAAACGCTTCTATATAATTCAGGAGCCTCATTAATTATAACCCCCATTAAGAGACCTCCAGCAGAACCACCTGCAGCATGAAGGTGAGAAGAACTTGTATACTTTTCATCAATTAAATATTTAGACACATCAATAAAATCAGTAAATGTATTTTTCTTTTGAAATAATTTTCCATTTTCATACCACTGACGTCCTAAATATTCACCTCCTCTAACATGGACTATGGCAAAAATAAATCCACGGTTCAATAAACTTAACCTACTTGAGGAGAAAGAAGGATCAATCGTTGATCCATAAGAACCATAGGCATATAAGAGCAGTGGTGTTTCTGCATTTGGTTCAGTGTCTATATGATATATTAAAGAAATTGGTACATTAACTCCATCTCTTGCAGTTGCCCAAATACGTTTTTCTGTATAATTTTTAGAATCAAATTCAGAGTCAATAATCTCTCGTTCTTTTAAAAGATGTTGAGTTTGTGTTGTCATATCAAATTCAAAGACACTACTTGGAGTAGACATTGAATTAAATACATACCTAAATTTAGTAGTGTCAAAAGATGGATTAAATCCACCATAAATTGAGTAAGTCTCGCCTTTTACAGGTAAGAAATAATCTTCTGAACCATCCCATCGCATAACTCGCAAAGAGGATAAACCGTTTTCACGTTCCGTAACCACCCAATAATCTTTGAATATTTCAATATCTTCTAAAAGTACAGATTCTCGATGTTCAAGAAGATCTTCCCAATGCTCTATAGTTGTATTATTTAAGGGTGTTTTAGAAATTTTATAGTTTGTAGAATTATCTTTATTATTTAATATATAAAAATGATTTTCAAATTGATCTACACTATATTCTAGACCTTTAATTCGTTCCTGTATCATTTTAAAATCAGCAAGTGGTTCATCAGATTTGACAAACTGATATTCTGTAGTCAGAGAACTGTAGGAAGTTATGAAAATATATTCATGAGACTTCGATTCCTGAACATAAACAGAAAAAGTTTCATCTTCTTCATGATAAATTAACTTATCGTCTGTTTTTGGTGAGTTAATATTATGTCTTAAAATTTTTTCTGAACGAAGTGTTTCTGGATCTTTAAAAACATAGAAAAAATGTTCATTATCCAAAGACCATGCAGAACCGGAAGTTGTGTTTTCAATTTGAGTTTCAAGGATCTCATCTGTAATTAAATCTTTTACATATAGAGTGTACTTTCTTCTTGATTCTAAGTCTAAACCGAATATCACTTTAGTGTTGTCTGGACTTATATTTATTCCAGCTAAACTAAAGTAATCTTTTCCTTTAGCCATTTCATTACAATCAAAAAGAATTTCTTCTGCAGATTCTAAATAATCTTTTTTTCTTGTATGAATAGGATATTGTTTTCCTTTTTCATAACGAGTAATATACCAATAGCCATTGTAAAAATAGGGAACTGAGTTGTCCTCTTCTTTTATTCTTCCTTTTAATTCATCGAAAAGATCTTCTCGAAAAGACTCTGTCTCAGATGTCATTTTCTTGTAATAATCATTTTCACGCTCTAAATAGTCTATTACTTCTGGATTTTCTCTATCTCGCATCCAATAATAATCATCAATACGGATATCAGAATGCTGTTTTAATTGATAGGCTATTTTTTCAGCGATTGGAGGTGAATGAGTTTTGTCAAAATTCATAGTTGTATTTTTTTTACATGATAAAAAACCAATTACAAAAATCACACATGTGTATTTAATAAGACTAGACATAATCATTCATTTTTATCAAAGTTGTTAACACATAATTATGTTGCTCTTGAGAATAATCTCGATGTGTTACCATTCGGAGTTTTCCTTTACCTAGGGAAATTAAAAGAATATTTTTTTCTTTTAATTTCCCTATAAATATCATTTCATCTTTATCTACTTTTAGAGAAAAAATAATGATGTTTGTAGAAACAGGCTCAACTTTATTAACATAATTACTTTTTTTTAAAACATCTTCTAGCTCCCTGGCTTTTCTATGATCATCATTTAAATCTTCTCTTTGATACCTTAAAGCAAAACTTCCAGCAGCAGCAAGATATCCTGCCTGTCTCATTCCTCCTCCCAATATCTTTCTAATCCTTACTGCTGCATGAATATGTTTTTTTGATCCAACTAAAACAGATCCTACTGGACATCCTAACCCCTTACTTAAACATAAAGATATAGTGTCAAAAATACGCCCATAATCCTTTGTGTCTTCTGGGGTAACTTCTAGTGCATTCCATAGTCGTGCTCCATCTAAATGAAGTGCTAAATCATTTTTATCACAAATTTTTCGGATAGCCTTTATTTCATTAAAATCATATACTGCTCCTCCCCCCTTATTTGTTGTATTTTCTAAACATACTAAAGATGTTTTTGGACTATGATAAAAATCTGGTGGATTTATTACTGATTCAACTTGAGAAGCACTAATTCTTCCTTGATCACCTTGTATCAATCTGCATGAAACACCTGAATTAAAACTAACTCCACCTCCCTCGTAATTATATACATGGGCATAGTGATCGCAAATTAATTGATCTCCAGGTTGGGTATGTAATTTTATAGCCGTTTGGTTAGCCATTGTTCCTGATGGAAAAAACAATGCAGCTTCCATTCCAAATAAATCTAAAACTTCTTGTTCAAGAATGTTTACAGATGGATCTTCTTTAAAAACATCGTCACCAACAGATGCTTGAAGCATCGCTCTCAACATTCCTTTTGATGGTTTAGTTACCGTGTCACTAATCAAATTTACTTCCATAATTAATTATCACATGAAAATGAGCCTATTGGTGAACCATCAGGAAGACGATCCGGTTCATTTAGAATAAAATCTTCAGGATTATCAAAATATTTTTGAATTTGCATTCGATGATAGCTAGAAAATCTAGCTTCTGAATGTCCGGCTAACCATTTATCTAAAGAGTCTAACTGTTCATAAACAAGAGCTTTTGTAATTGAATTTGATCCTGAACGCTGCCCTAAATTCATAAGGTGTTTCAAAATATTGGCTTTTACAATTTCATTTAATTGACGATCATGAGTGTTTCGTGGATTTAGTTTAAAATGAGCATTTACAAGTCCATCTAAAACTTCTTTTAAGGATAATTGATTACTGTTAAATCCATATTGAGTTATAAGTCGATTTGCACGTTCAGGATGCAATAACATTCCAATAAGAGCATCACTTAAGCTATTGGCTATACCCAAGTAATCAAAGCTTACACCTGTTTGAGATAAAAAATTTTCTCGAGTTCTAGGATTAGCGAATGAACGTGGATGAAGCAAGGGCCTTAAATGTTCTGATATTTCTAGGTTTTCATATTCAAGTGCAGCTAAATAAGACTGGAAGGCATTTCTTTGTAAAGTAGCATCTACTGTAACAACCGAATATGGAATTGGACCTTTTACTGCATAATCATAATCAACACCTCCAATAAGTTTTACAACCGCTTCTAATTGATAACGATGCAATAAATACATAGGGACAAAACGATCCTCTAAATTACTATACGATTCACCTTCACGTATATGATCCAGAGATAAGTTTTCTAGAGCTTGTTTGCGAATATTCATCAATTTCCAAAGCTCTTCTGTTGCGAGATTTCCATTGTCCCATAAATGAGCAGTAGGATGCGCTCCTCCAATCGGACGTGCATCACTATCACTGATAAATCGATGTCCATCATTAATACTTAATTCAATAATAGAATTTAATGCCTCTTTTTCATTAATACCTTCATAAAAATCACTATATGCATAGGCTACACTGACTTTATCCCAAGAGCCTATCCCTTTTTCATATGCATTTTCATAAGAGATATTATCTCCTACCATTTCCAAATAAGGATGAGGATAATCCATTACAGAGGTTCTTGATTTAGCACTAGATGCAAAATTATGAGCAAACCCTAAAGTATGTCCAATTTCATGAGCTGACAATTGTCTGATTCTTGATAAAGCTAATTCTAAAGCAGCATTTTCTTTATTTTTTATTTTAGAAAAAGGTGCTTCAGTAAGACCTAAGGCAATCATAAAATCTTGTCTAATACGTAAACTCCCTAAACTTACATGACCTTTAATGATTTCTCCTGTTCTTGGGTCAGAAACACTAGAACCATAACTCCATCCTCTAGTTGAGCGATGTACCCATTGAATTACATTGTAGCGAACATCAAGAGGATCTGCATCATCAGGTAACATTTTTACCTGAAAAGCATCTTTAAAACCAATACTTTCATAAGCTTGATTCCACCAACGACCACCTTCAAGCAAAGCGGATCTTACGGGTTCAGGTGTACCGTTATCCAAATAATAAACAATAGGCTTTTTTGCTTCACTAATTGCTGCTGTATTATCTTTCTTTTCTAATCGATGACGATAGATATACTGTTTTTGAGTAGGCTCACTAACAGGAGTAGTATAGTCATAATATTTAAATGCATTAACACCTGAACGAGGATCAAACTCTCTCGGAGTATATCCATTATCAGGAAGAGCTACAAAAGAATGATGCTGATGAACTGTAATAGCGTCTGGGGATGGAGCTACAGAACGCAACAGGTTTCCTGTGGCATCTCCAGTGAATGTCAACATCATGTCAAACTCTATATTTAAGGGGAACGCTTTAGTCCTATCTAAATAAACTGCAGAACGACTTTTATCAATTTCAAAACTACCCTGCCCTCTTTGTTTTAATCGTTTTGAAACACCATGAGCATCTTTCAATAAAAATGGAGTTAAATTTATAATGTAGCTTCCTTCATTAGATTCTTGAATGGGAAATCCAAATAGTACAGATTTAGCAAAAGCTTCTTTAATAGACTTTTGCTCAAGTGGATTATCTGATGTAGAACGATATTTTAAGTTGGGCTGAATAAGGAGTAATTTGTTTCCGGCTTTAGAAAAATAAACTACTCGTTCATTTCCTAATTGCCCTCTATCTAAACCAATATCATTACTGCCAATTCCTTGACTGAGACTATTTACATATAAAAATTGTTTGTCTAATTTTTTTACAGTTAAATAAATAGCATCTTTTTCAGCATGATAATTAAAATCAAAAAAACCAGAATAGAATTTGTATTGACTTAATTGAGAAGTTTTTTTAATTGATTTATTTTTTTTGTTTTGAGCAAATCCAGATGTGAATGTCAATAGAAACGAAAGAAAAATAATTTTAAAATAATTCATTAAATAGGTGTTTAAATGACTTAAAACTACAAAAACAATTGAGAATATTTTTAGCATTCAGTTAATTTTATCAACCATACTTTGAAATAAAAAAATATTATTTTTTCAAAGATAATTCTAGCCATTGATCTGTTTTGAGTTCTAAATTTACCTCAAGTTGTCTTAAAATTATAGATAATTTCTTAATTTCATCTGCAATAAGTTCTTCTTCAACAAAACGTGTTTGAAAGTTTTTTTTGTCTTTTTCTAAAGATTCGATCTCCTGTCCTAGTTTTTTAAATAGTTTTTGTTCTTCAAAGGTTAATCCTAATTTCGATTCATCTTTATCTTTCCAAGTTTTTTTATGCTTTATGTTTGAAGAAGAATCAATTAATTGATTTTCCTCTTCATAAGCTCTAAAATCAGAATAATTACCCGGAAAGTCTTCAATAATTCCATTTCCTTTAAAAACAAAAAGATGGTCTACAATTTTATCCATAAAATAACGATCATGGGAAACTACGATTAAACATCCTGGAAAATCTAATAAAAAACTTTCTAGTATATTTAGTGTAATTATATCCAAATCGTTAGTGGGTTCATCTAAAATTAAAAAATTTGGATTCTGAATCAGTATAGTGCATAAATACAGACGCTTACGTTCTCCTCCGCTTAGTTTTTCAACAAAGTCATATTGCTTTTTTCGATCAAAAAGAAAACGCTCTAATAATTGTTGAGCTGATATTTTACGTCCTTTTTTTAGGGGTATAAATTCCCCAAAATCCTGAATAACTTCAATTACTTTTTGTCCTTTTTTAATAATAATTCCTGATTGGGTATAGTAGCCAAATTTTAAGGTTTCACCACGAATGATCTTTCCCGAGTCTGGCTCAATTGAATCTGTCAAAAGATTTAAAAAAGAAGATTTACCTGTCCCATTTTTGCCAATAATTCCTATTCGATCATTTCGTTGAAAATTATATTCAAAATTCTTTAAAATAGTAGTATGTCCATACGCTTTAGAAACATTATGCATTTCAATCATTTTAGAACCTAAACGCTCCATATTGATTTCTAATTGAACCCTATGCTCGTTTCTTCGTTGCATTGCTTTCTCTTTGATAACCTTAAAATCGTCAATTCTGGATTTAGATTTAGTAGTTCTAGCTTTTGGCTGACGACGCATCCATTCGAGCTCTTTCGTGAAATGTCTTTTGGTTTTATGAGCTTCTGTGTCCTCCTGAGCCATTCTTAATGACCTCTTTTCCAAATAATATGAATAACTACCTTTATAATCATATAATTTTCCTTCATCGAGCTCTATTATTTCATTACACACTCGCTCTAAAAAATATCGGTCGTGTGTTACCATTAGAAGTGTAATTTTCTCTTTAATAAAATAGGTCTCTAACCACTCTATCATTTCCATATCCAAATGATTGGTAGGTTCATCTAAAATCAAAAAGTCAGGTTTTTCTAATAATGCTTTACTAAGTGCCAAACGTTTTTTTTGACCCCCAGAAAGTGTACCTACTTTTAATTTGAGATCGTTCAATTTCAACTTACTTAATACTTGTTTATACTTTGTTTCAAAATCCCATGCATCATTCAGATCCATAGCCTCAAAAGCTTTTTGATATGCTTTTATATCTTCAGGGTTTTCAAGTGCTTTTTCATAAGTAGAAATTATTTTAAGTGTTTCATTATCAGAACTTAAAATTGTTGCCTCAATAGAAATATTTGAATTCAAATTAGGCTCTTGTTGTAAAAACGAAACACGTATTCCCTTTCTAAAATTGACTTCTCCCTGATCAGGAGTATCTATTTTAGCTAATATTTTTAAAATAGAAGTTTTACCAGTACCATTTTTGGCAATTAAGGCTACTTTTTGGCCTTTACTAATCCCAAATGAAAGTGTTTTAAACAAAACTCTATCTCCAAATGCTTTTGAAATTCCCTCTACAGAAAGTAGATTCATATTGTTACATTTAATTTTTATAAAATTACGGATTCAAAAATCACTATACCCATAAAAAACTGATTTAAAGTCAGAATAATATAATTGTGTAAATCCTTTTTGAATTCCTTATTTTTGATAAAATTAACAAATGACTTCCAACGAACAATTTAAGTCCTTATCAGAACGCGTAGGTTCATTAAGGCGATATCTTTGACATAGATTCTAAAGAGATCGAAATTCGTAACCAAGAAGAAGAAACATTAGCTCCTGATTTTTGGGATGATGCGAAGAGTGCAGAGGTTCATATGAAAAAACTTAGAACAACAAAAAAATGGATTTTGGATTACAACGTCATCGAACAAAACACTGAAGATCTTGAAATTCTTAAGGAGTTTGAACTAAGTGGGGAGACCAACCCCGATGAAGTTGAAGAACTTCATAACACTACACTATTATTATTAGAAGCTCTTGAATTTCGAAATATGCTTTCTTATGAAGGTGATGACCTCAGTTCAATAGTTCAAATTACTGCTGGTGCAGGAGGAACCGAAAGTTGTGATTGGGCACAAATGTTAATGCGAATGTATATCATGTGGGCAGAGAAGCAAGGTTATAAAATTCGAGAATTAAATCACCAAGCAGGGGATGTTACAGGTATTAAAACCGTAACTATTGAAATTAATGGTGAGTATGCTTTTGGATGGTTAAAAGGAGAAAATGGAGTACATCGTTTGGTTCGAATCTCTCCATTTGATAGTAATGCAAAACGTCATACTTCATTTGCATCTGTATATGTATATCCTCTTGTAGATGAAAGTATTAAAATAGATGTAAACCCAGCAGATTATACTTGGGAAACAATGCGTTCAAGTGGTGCAGGAGGACAAAACGTTAATAAAGTAGAAACTGCAGTACGTTTAAGGCATAAACCCTCGGGAATAATTATTGAAAATTCAGAGACTCGTTCCCAGTTAGAAAATAAAAATAAGGCAATGCAATTACTTCGTTCTCAGTTATATGAGATTGAGTTACAGAAAAAAATGGCAGCTAGAAATGAAATTGAAGCTGCAAAAAAGAAAATCGAGTGGGGATCACAAATTAGAAATTACGTTATGCATCCCTATAAACTAGTGAAAGATGTACGATCTCAGCATGAAGTTACTGACGTTGATTCTGTTATGAATGGACAAATTGATTCTTTGCTAAAAGCCTATTTAATGACAATGGGACAAAAAGAAAAATAATGAGTAAACAGGCTATTAAACATATAATATTTGATTTAGGAGGAGTACTAATTGATTGGAATCCAGAATATGTGTATTTAAAAGTCTTTAAAGGTGATAGAATTAAGATGAAATTATTTTTTGATGAAATCTGTACAATGGATTGGAATGAAAATCAAGATGCAGGTTATTCACTTAAAAAAGCTACAGAAGATCGGGTAAAACTTTTTCCGCAACATGAGGAATTAATAAGAATGTATTATGGTCGCTGGGACGAAATGCTAGGAGATTCAATTCAGGGAACAGTTGATATCTTAAAAAAGATAATTGAAAATCCTAAATACCGTGTCTTTGCATTAACGAACTGGAGTGCGGAAACCTTTCATATAGCATTAAAAAAATTCCCTTTTTTACACTGGTTTGAGGGTATTGTTGTTTCAGGAACTGAAAAAACACGAAAACCCTTTGAAGACATTTATAAAATAACTTTAGATCGTTATCAAATCAAGGCTGAAAATTCTTTGTTTATTGATGATAACTCTCGAAATATTAAAGGAGCTCAAAATATAAATATTCAAACCATTCATTTTAGAAATCCCGATCAATTAAAAAAAAATCTTCAAGAAAAAGGATTATTATAATGAAAAAGAGATTTTGAAAACAGATGTTATAATACTAAAAAAGATAGTGCTAAGCGATATAGATTCTTTACTAAGTTTATCTATTAGAACATTTAAAGAAACATTTAAAAATCAAAATACCGTTGAAAATATGGATTTATATCTTTCTGAAAGAATGTCAAAAAATACAATTCTTAGTGAACTTAAAAATCCTGATTCTGATTTTTATTTTTCATATTTAAAAAATAAATGTATTGGTTATCTAAAATTAAATTTTAACAATGCACAAACCGAATCAGTTTTTAATAATAATGCTTTTGAAATACATCGTATTTATATTTTAAAAGAGTTTTAAGCTAAGGGTTATGGTAGTCAATTATTTGAAAAAGCTATTCAATTAGGAATTCAAAAGAGATATAAAAGACTTTGGTTAGGTTTATGGGAAATGAATTATAATGCATTAGTGTTTTACCAAAACAAGGGATTCAAAATATTTGATCACCATGTCTTTCAACTTGGAACTGATTCTCAAACAGATATTTTAATGTCTTTAGAATTATGATCAGAAAGGGGAATCATTATCCGCTTCTGAAGAACCAAATACATCTTCAGGATTAGGAAGACTATTAGTTGGTATATCATTTGGATTCATTTTTGATTGAAACTCAAAAGGTGAATCAAAGCTGTCTAAATCTTCGAATTTACCTAAATGTCCAATAAACTTTAAACGTATATTATCCAAGCCACCATTTCTATGTTTAGCTACAATAAATTCAGCTTGTCCCTCAGAAGGTGTTCGTTCATCGTCATCCCATTCGTCAATATTATAATATTCAGGCCGATAAATAAAAGAAACAATATCTGCATCTTGCTCAATTGCTCCCGATTCTCTTAAATCAGAAAGCATAGGTCGTTTTGTTCCTCCTCTAGTTTCTACAGCACGTGATAACTGTGAAAGAGCAATTACAGGAATATTCAATTCTTTTGCTAGTGCTTTTAAATTTCGTGAAATAGTAGATATTTCTTGCTCACGGTTTCCGCTTTTATTATTAGTTGTAGCTGTCATTAATTGAAGGTAGTCTACCACTAAAAGTTTAATTCCATGTTGAGAAGATAGTCTGCGAGCTTTAGCACGTAAATCAAAAATAGAAAGTGAAGGAGAATCATCTATAAACAGAGGAGCCTTTTCAAGATCTGTTACTTTAACATTCAACTGTTGCCACTCATGATCTTCTAACTTTCCAGTACGTAATTTTTCAGAGGATAGTCCTGTTTCAGAAGAAATCAAACGAGTTATCAACTGGACAGAAGACATTTCTAAAGAAAAAAATGCTACTGGAATTTTCTTAGTTACTGCAATATTTCTAGCCATAGATAAAGTCAAAGCTGTTTTTCCCATACCAGGTCTAGCAGCAATAATGATTAAATCACTAGGTTGCCATCCTGATGTAAGTTTATCTAGCTTTTCAAAACCAGTACTTACACCACTTAATCCATCACGTTTAGAAATTTCTTCAATTCTTTTTTTAGCTTCTAATACTAAATTTTGTGCTGTTTCAGAAGACTTCTTAATGTTTCCTTGGGTTACATCATAAAGTTTTGATTCTGCTTCATCAAGTAAATCAAAAACATCAGTTGAATCTTTATATGCGCTTTCAATTATTTCACTTGATATTTTAATCAAGCTTCTTTGAATAAATTTCTGTAAAACAATTCTAGCATGAAATTCAATATGAGCAGAAGAAGCTACCCTTTGAGAAAGTTGAACTAAATAAAATTCTCCTCCTACAGCCTCTAACTTTCCTTTTTTACGAAGTTCTGCAGATACAGTAAGTAAATCAATTGGCTGTGAATCTTGAAAAAGCTGAAAAATAACCTCAAAAATATATTGATGTGAAGTTTTATAAAAAGCATCAGGCTGAAGAATATCAATTACTTCATCTACACCCTTTTTATCAATTAACATTGCTCCTAAAACGGCTTCTTCTAAATCTAGAGCTTGAGGAGGTATTTTTCCTTGTTTTAGATTTATTACTGATGGAGATTTTACGTTTTTTAATCCAATAGATGTTTTTTCTTCCATAATATCAAATTACATACTTTTAAAAAAAAAGAACAAGTAATATGCTAATAGAATTTAAGCTACATATAAAGAAATAAATGTTTATAAGTTTTAATAATTGTTAACAAGCATAAAATTATTCTAAAAAATCACCCATTTTAATGAATTTTTCTCTTCTAGAAAATATAAGTTCAGAAGAATCTAATTTATTTAATTTTTTATAGGTAAAAATAAGTTCTTTTCTTACAGAATCATATGTTTGATCTCTGTTAAAATGAGCACCGCCAATAGGTTCTTTGATTATTTTATCAATTAATCCAAGCTTGAGCATATCTTTTGAAGTTAATTTAAGAGCCTCCGCTGCTGCTTCTTTATGTTCCCAACTTCTCCATAAGATTGAAGAACATGATTCTGGTGAAATAACTGAATACCAGGTATTCTCTAACATAAATATTTTATCTCCAACTCCAATCCCTAAAGCTCCTCCGGAAGCACCTTCTCCAATAATGACAACAATAATAGGTACTGAGATAGACATCATTTCAAAAATATTTCTAGCTATTGCTTCTCCTTGACCTCTTTCTTCAGCTTCTAAACCAGGAAAAGCTCCAGGAGTATCAACAAATGTAATTATTGGAATTCCAAATTTATCTGCAGATTTCATTAGACGAAGAGCTTTTCGGTATCCCTCTGGATTAGCCATACCGAAATTTCGATATTGACGTGTTTTTGTGTTATATCCTTTTTGAGTGCCAATAAACATGAATGATTGATCTTCAATTTTTCCTAGTCCACCAATCATAGCTTTATCATCTAAAACATTACGATCACCATGTAACTCAAGAAAAGTGTCACCACAGAGAGCCTTTATATAATCTAATGTAAAAGGTCGTGATGGATGACGTGACAATTGAACACGTTGCCAAGCAGATAGATTATTATAAATATCTTTTTTAGTTGCATTTAATTTTTTTTCAATTTGAGCACAGGTTTCAGTAACATCTATATTACTTTCTGAACCAATTAGCTTACACTTATCAAGTTGATCATGTAATTCTTTAATAGGTAATTCAAACTCTAAATATTCCATAGATTAAATTTCAAAACAAAAGTAAAAATTCTTTAGAGTTCACTACTATTTATTTTTGCTTCTTTCCGATGTTTATATATTCCATTCATTAAAATAGAACCTAAAACAATGGTAAATCCAAAATAAAAATTGACACTCATATATTCTTTTTGATTCCAAATTGCAAGTGAAAGTATGATCCCATAAATTGGTTCTAAGTTAATAATCATCATTAGTGTAAATGGTGACAAATGTTTCATAACCTTAATCGATATATTGAAGGCATATGAGGTACAAATCCATGCAAGAATAAGTATCCATAACCAATCCCATGATTTAAGTTCAAATGAATTTAATGAAAAATCATTGTTTATTGTAACAAAAAGTAGTCCGATAAACGTTCCAACAACTAATTCATAAAAAGATAAAGTAATCGGTAATGCCTTTTTCACCATTTGTCCATTAAGAATAGTAAAAATAGAGGAAAGGAATGCGGAAAATAAAGCTAATAAAATACCATATAAATGTTGATACTCAGCCTGAAATATCAAAAAAACACCAAAAGCTGTTAAGCTTCCAAATAAAATTTCATACCAAAGAATTTTTCTTTTAATTAATAAAGGTTCTAATATAGCTGTAATAAAAGCACCTGTCGACATCATACTTAATGCTAGAGAAACACCTGCAAGTTTAATAGCATGAAAAAAAGTTACCCAATGAATTCCAATAATAATTCCCCCAAGAAATACTTTACCCCACATATCTTTAGAAAGTCTAAAGTTTGAAGGTTTAAAAAATAAAAAATAAACACCAAGACCTAATGAAGCTAATCCCATCCTATATATAACTAAAGGGATTGCATCTAATGAAATGAGTGCTCCTAAAACAGAGGAAAATCCAAAAATTACTACCATTAAATGATAGAGATAAAGGCTTTTAGTTCTAACGTTTTGCATGGCGAAGTAAAAAGAATGCTAAAATACCAAAAATAAGCAGTGGAAGCCATGCTGCTAAAAATGGAGGAAAAGTAGATTTGCTAACTAGCACACCAAAAATTTTATCAAAGAAAATAAAAAGGAAACCTAGTGTAATTCCTAAAGCAAGATTAACACCCATTCCTCCGCGTCTTTTAAATGAGGAAACAGCAACTCCAATTAAGGTTAAAATAAATGCTGAAATAGGAATACTCCATCTTTTGTGACGGACTAATAAGTGACTATTAATAAGATTAGATCCTCGCTCACGTTCATCATCAATAAAATCATTTAATTCAGTATAAGTTAAGGTTTCAGCAATGTAATTTACTGGAGCTAAATCATCAATTTCAAAATCAAAAAGCGTATCCTTACGAGAAATAGTTTCATGAAACTCTTGATCACCTTTAAAAGTCCTTTTACTGTAATTAAATAAACGAAAGACACTATCCTTAACAATCCATCGAATACGATTAGATTTTATTTTAAACTTTAATGAATTTCCTTGAAAGTTTTCCAAAGTAAAGTTTGTTCCACGTTTTCTGATAGGATCATAACTATTAACATAAATAAACTCATTATCATTAATTTGCTGAAAAACCTGATTCGTGTTTCGAGCTTCTTTTTTAACCAGATATTTATATCTAAAATCATTAAATCCTTGATTTGATTTGGGAACAATAAACATACCAGTAAAAAATGCAAAAAATGCAATAATAGTAGCGGCTATTAAAAATGGCTTTAAATAACGAAAGAAAGATATTCCTGAACTTAAAATAGCAATAACCTCTGTGTTATTAGCAAGTTTGGAAGTAAACCAAATAACAGACAAAAACATGAACATAGGAAAAAGAAGACTAGCAAAATACCAAGTAAAGTCAATGTAATATTCCGTAATTGCTTTTAAAGGAACTTCTTTTTCTTTAAATTTATCTATTTTTTCTGCAATATCAACCATTATTCCAATTGGAATAAACAATAGAATCATTACCATAAAGGTTCCTATGTAGCGCTTTATGATATACAAATCAATCAACTTCATATTACAATCTAGGTTCCATTTGACGCACCATTTTTGTTTTCCAAGGGCCAAAGCTTCCAGCTAAGATATGTTTTCTGGCCTCACGAACCAACCAAAGATAAAAACTCAAATTATGAATAGTTGCTATTTGCTTACCTAGCATTTCATTCACAGTAAAAAGATGGCGTAAATAAGCTTTACTGTAATCAAGATCAGCAAAACAATATCCATTTGAGTCGATAACAGAAAAATCATTCTCCCATTTTTTGTTTTTAATGTTTATAGTTCCTTCAGCTGTAAAAAGCATTCCATTTCTAGCGTTTCTAGACGGGAGAACACAATCAAACATATCTACACCTAGTGCAATATTTTCTAAAAGGTTTATTGGAGTTCCAACTCCCATAAGATAACGTGGTTTATCTTTTGGAAGTACCGAACATACTTCATCAGTCATTGCATACATTTGTTCTGCAGGTTCGCCAACAGAAAGTCCTCCTATAGCGTTTCCACATAAATTTTGTTCAGCTACAAAATGAGCAGATTCTTTTCTTAAATCTGAATATGTACTTCCCTGAACAATAGGAAATAAGGTTTGATTAAATCCATATAACATTGGTAGTTTATTATTTGCTTCAATACAACGTCTTAACCATCTATGAGTTCGCTCCATTGAAGTTCTTGCATATAGATAATCACAAGGATAAGGAGTGCACTCATCAAAAGCCATGATAATATCAGCTCCTATTGAACGTTGAATTTCAATAGCACGCTCAGGAGTAAATATATGATATGAACCATCAATATGTGATTTGAATTTTACACCCTCTTCTTTTATTTTTCTGTTGGCAGATAAAGAATAAACCTGATAGCCTCCTGAATCAGTTAAAATTGGCTTCTGCCAGCCCATAAAATTGTGTATCCCTTTAGCTTGTTCCATTATCTCTATACCAGGGCGTAAATACAAATGATAAGTGTTTCCTAAAATGACATCAGGTTTAATGTCTTTTTTAAGTTCTCTTTGATGAACACCTTTTACGGTAGCTGAAGTTCCTACGGGCATAAAGATTGGAGTTTCTATAGTACCATGATCGGTAGAAAGGGAAGCTGCTCTTGCGTTTGTTGTAAGATCGTTCGCTAAAAGATTGAATTTCATAGTTTGCTAAGATAGTATTCTACGGTAGAATCTGTATTGTGATTAGATTGTTAATTACTTCCTTAAACTTGGGGGTAAAATTTAATCTTTCGTCTTTGATAATTATACTACAAGAATTACTTTTGAAAAATTAAGGTAAAAAGAAAATGTTAGATATTAAATCTCTTGAAAAAACGACTTTTCAAATACGTCGTGATATACTTAGGATGGTTCATAAAGTTAATTCAGGACATCCTGGAGGCTCTCTAGGATGTGCAGAATTTTTTGTATCACTTTACTTTAATACCATGCGCTTTAAACTTCCTTTTAATATGGACGGAAAAGATGAAGATCTTTTTTTTCTTTCGAATGGACACATATCACCTGTTTTTTATAGTGTTTTGGCTAGAAGAGGTTTTTTTTCAGTTAAAGAATTAAATACTTTTAGATTAATTAATTCTAGATTACAAGGGCATCCAACAACCCATGATGGGCTTGAAGGAATAAGAATTGCCTCTGGATCACTTGGTCAGGGACTATCTGTTGCCATCGGAGCTGCTTTAACTAAAAAGTTAAATAATGATTCAAAAACAGTTTATGTTTTAATGGGAGATGGTGAGCTTCAGGAGGGTCAAAATTGGGAAGCTTTGATGTATGCAGCTGGTAAAGGTGTAGATAATATTATTGCTACTGTAGATCTAAACGGAAAACAGATTGA
>CAJWAE010000014.1 GCA_913020075.1 uncultured Flavobacteriaceae bacterium | reverse complement strand
AACTTGGTCACATGCCCCTTTTACTGCTCCACAAGCAGTATGTCCTAATACAACTATAAGTTTAGTTCCAGCTAGTTTACTTGCAAATTCCATACTTCCTAGAATATCCTCATTCGCCAAATTTCCAGCGATACGAATACTAAAAAGATCTCCTATGCCTTGATCAAAAATTAGTTCTGGAGGAACACGAGAATCAATACAACTTAAAATTGTAGCAAAAGGATACTGACCAGTACTCGTATCTTCCACTTGCTGTAATAAGTTTCTTGTATGTTCTCTTTGCTCCAGAAATCTAATGTTACCATTTTTTAATTCTTGAATAGAAGAACTAGGCGTCATTTGGGTTTGTGTTTCCTTATTATGTGCTTTCATTATAAAATTTTTAGAAGATCAAAAATAGTCTCAATAGATTTAATTTAAAAATTATTTGCAATCAAATATTCAGCAATTTGAACAGTATTTGTTGCTGCACCTTTTCTTAAATTATCTGCTACTACCCATATATTCAATGCTTTTGGGTGCGAGGTGTCTTTTCGAATTCGCCCTACAAAAACCTCATCTTTTCCCTCAGCATAAATTGGCATAGGATAGATATTTGTTGTAGGATTATCTTTGACTATTATACCGGGAGTTTTATGTAATAGACTTCGAATATCAGCTATTTCAAAATCTTTTTCAAATTGAATATTTATTGATTCACTATGACCCCCTATAACTGGAATACGAACTGCAGTAGCAGTTATACCTATGGTGTCATCACTAAAAATTTTATGTGTTTCATGCATTAACTTCATTTCCTCTTTAGTGTAATCATTTTCTAAAAATGAATCACATTGTGGAAGTGCGTTTTGGTGAATTGGATATGGATATACCATTTCACCGTTTTTTCCTAGGGATTCATTGTTTAGTTGTTCTAAAGCTTTTACTCCAGTCCCCGTTATTGACTGATAGGTAGAGATTACTAACCGATTTATAGAATATGCCTTGTGTAATGGAGCTAAAGCCATTACCATTTGAATAGTAGAGCAATTAGGATTAGCTATTATTTTATCATCAGCTGTAAGTATATTACCATTAATTTCAGGAACAATTAATTTTTTATTGGGATCCATTCTCCAAGCAGAGGAGTTGTCAATAACGGTCGTTCCCAATGCAGCGAATTTTGGAGCCCATTCTAAAGAGGTTTCACTTCCTGCTGAAAACAATGCAATGTTTGGACGTTCTTTTAAGGCGGTATCTAATCCAATTACCGAATAGTTGTTTCCTTCAAAAGTTATTTTTTTTCCGATTGATTTTTCTGAAGCGACTAATATTAATTTAGTAACAGGAAATTTACGCTCTGATAAAACTTTCAACATTATATGTCCAACCATTCCAGTGGCACCTATAATTGCTATTTTCATTACGTTTAATTTTTAGTAAAAATAGCACTAAAACTTTTTTTAAAAAATCTCTCTAGTAATTAATTCAAAAAACAACAGATTGTTGTAAATACAACAAAATTTTATTTTTCATTGTGAACAACTCTAACTATTCTAGGGCCTAAATTTGACAATAATTCATAGCTGATAGAATTTCCTGAATCTGCAAAATCAGCCGCAGAATGGATTTCATTAAAAAAAGTGGCATTATCCATTTCTTTACATTCAATTGAAGTAACATTTACCATCAATAGATCCATACAAATATTGCCGACAATAGGAGCTTTTTCTCCATTAATAAGAACCTTCCCGTTTTGATGCCCATAATGTCTTCCGATTCCGTCGGCATGTCCAATGGGAAGAGTTGCAATCCTAGAGTCTTGAGGAGCTCTCCATCCATTATCATAGCCAACCAATTCTCCTTTTTTAACAAAATGAATTTGACTAATCTTGGAATTAAGAGCCGCCACAGGTTTTAAATCAGAATCCCACTCCCTATTATTGGCGTATCCATGAAAAGCAATTCCACAACGAACCATATCAAACTGGAATTCAGGGTAATTAAAAACACCAGAACTGTTGAGTAAATGAAATTTAGGACGTATTCCAGTTTCTTTTAAGTGCTTATTTTGAATATCTTTAAAGTTTTTAATTTGATTAACACAAACTGAAGAAGGCCTTGTTTCTTCTGAGGCAGCTAAGTGAGAATAGACACTTACCAATCTTAATAAGCTATTTTTAAGTTCTTTGATTACCCATGCCGTGTCTTTAGGTGAGAAACCTAAACGATTCAATCCTGTATTATATTTTATATGAATTGGATAATTCAAAACTTTCTTTTTTCTAATAATTTTTTTAAATGCTTGTAATATGTTACGGTTATATAAACAGGGTTCTAGTTTAGCATCAATTATTTTTTCCAATTCATCATGCTGTGGATAGAAAACGAGTATGGGTATTTTTATTCCATTTTCACGCAAATCCTCTCCTTCTTTAGCATAAGCAACCGCCAGGTAATCCACACCTAAAGCAACTAATCTTTTAATAAAATGTTGATTTTTAACGCCATATACATTAGCTTTAACTACCCCTATTAGTTGTGTTTTTGAGTCTAACTTTTCACGAATTATTTTATAATTGTGATCTAAATGTGCAAGGTGAAGGTGAAGTGAATTCAAGATAGATTTTTAAGAACTAGAATCGTTTTTTTTCTTTTGTTGTTTGTTTATTGCCTTTAAAAAAGCATTACGCGATAAAGGCTCATAGTCTTCTTTTTCACCTAACAATACAATTGATTCATTTTCAGAAGTACGAAAACTGTGATTTGCTAAATTTCCAGTTCTTGTACATATTGCATGTACTTTAGTTACATATTCTGCTGTTGCCATTAAAGCTGGCATAGGACCAAAAGGATTTCCTTGAAAATCCATATCTAATCCAGCAACAATAACACGAATACCTCGATTAGCTAAATCATTACATACTTTGATAATTTCATCATCAAAAAATTGAGCCTCATCTATCCCCACTACATCACAGCCATCTGCTAGAATTGGAATATTTGCCGCAGCTGGAACTGGGGTTGATGGTATTTGATTTTGATCATGAGAAGTTACAAGTTCGTCATCATAGCGTAAATCGATGGCGGGTTTAAAAATTTCAATTTTTTGTTTAGCAAATTGAGCCCTTTTTAGCCTACGGATTAATTCTTCAGTTTTCCCAGAAAACATTGAGCCACAGATTACTTCAATCCAGCCAAATTGTTCGTTTGAGTTTACTGTATTTTCTAAAAACATTTCGTAATTTTCAGCTTATAAATCTATTTTTACTCTTCCCGTTTTACATCAAAGGTATTAAAATCTAATCGGTTGAAAGGCTAAAGGACATGACAGAAAAAATAAAAAGTGCTTTAACACAATGGGCCCAAAAAGTTTTGGAGAATAAAGCTAATTGGGATTTGGAAGAAACGCATGTTGCAATCCAAAAGCTTTATGAGATTTCTATTTGTCAAAAGATGCTTCTTCAAGATGAATATCCAACCTCCAATTTATGGAAACACCAAGAAGTTAAGATCCAAAATGTAATTGACAGCTTAACCAGAGACACTCAAAACTCTAAAAATGAATCTTTAGAAGAAAACCTAAAGGTATCATCCTTGAAGAAAACCACAAAAAAGATGGTTACTGTATTGCCCGATATAGAAAACTACAAAAATCTTTTTGAGGTAGTTGCTGAAACACCAACATTCGTTTTAAAAGAAAAAGACACATCCTCTTCTTCAAAGCCAATCAAGGAAATTAATAAAGTAAAGAAAAACATTAATGACCATTTTGCAAAAACATTAACGATTGATTTAAATGATCGTTTGGCATTTATAAAGCACTTATTTGATGGTGATAAAGTTTTTTATGAGAGAGTTATATCTCAGATTATTACTTTTGAAAAATGGACTGAAGTATTAAAATTTATTGATAATATGGTTAAACCTGAATATCAAAATTGGAAAAATAAAGAAAATCATGAAGAAAAATTCATAGCTATTTTGAAAAATAGTTTTAGACCCGGTTTATAAAATTAAATAAAGCACTTTGATCTACCTGATTCCAACACCAATAGGTAATTTAGAAGATATTACGTTAAGAGCAATTCGCTTACTAAAGGAAGCTGATTTGATTTTGGCAGAGGATACTCGTGTGAGCAGTAAATTGATGAAATATTTTAAAATTGAAACTCCTCTTCAAAGTTTTCACATGCACAACGAGCATAAAAAAGTAAAACAGGTTATAGAACAATTAAATTTTGGAAAAACTATTGCTGTGATATCAGATGCTGGAACACCTGGAATTTCAGATCCAGGATTTTTATTGGTCAGAGAGGCTATAAAAAACGGATTAGAAGTTCAATGTTTGCCCGGCCCTACTGCCTTAATTCCTGCTTTAGTACAAAGCGGAATTCCTTGTGATCGTTTTATTTTTGAGGGTTTTTTACCCCCAAAAAAAGGAAGACAAAGTCGATTAGAAAATATGTCTAACGAAATTAGGACACAAGTTTTTTATGAATCTCCCCATAAGTTATTGAAAACCTTGGTACAGATGGAACCATTATTTGGATCTGACCGTCAACTTTCAATAGTACGAGAAATTTCAAAAATGTTTGAAACAAATTTTAGAGGTTCAATTGATGCTGCGCTAGTTTTTTATGGGAAACACCCCCCAAAAGGTGAGTTTGTAGTTGTAGTTGAAGGAAAAAAAGATTGATTTTATGCAATGGAAAGTAATTCCAATACCTGAAAAGTCTAAAATTGAACAATTACAAAAAACCTTGGGAGTTCCTTCTATGGTTGCTCAAATCTTACTCCAAAGAGGTATAGAGTCTTTTGATAAAGCGAAAATATTTTTCAGACCAGAATGGTCTCATTTGCATGATCCTTTTTTGATGGAAGACATGAAAGTTGCTACAGATAGAATTCTTTCTGCAATAGCTCAAAATGAGAAAGTAATGATTTTTGGTGATTACGATGTAGACGGTACTACTTCTGTAGCATTGGTTTATTCGTTTTTAAAAAACAAAATTCAAATCTTACATCCATATATACCAGACAGATACAAAGAAGGGTATGGGATTTCAAAAATTGGAATTGATGTTGCAAACCAAAATGGAATTAGTCTTATTATAGCGTTAGATTGTGGTATTAAGGCAATGGAGGAAGTCACTTATGCGAAAAGTTTAGGTATTGATTTTATTATCTGTGATCATCATCAGCCCGATGATGAATTACCTGAAGCAATCGCTATTTTGGATCCAAAAAGAAAAGATTGTAATTATCCTTATAAAGAGCTTTGTGGTTGCGGAATTGGGTTCAAACTAATACAAGCTCTGCAAATTATAATTGGCTCACCAGAATCAGAATTAGCCTCTTATACTGATTTAGTAGCTACTGCTATTGCAGCAGATATTGTTCCTATTTCAGGTGAAAACCGAACACTTACTTTTTTGGGTATTAAACAACTTAAAAATTTTCCTAGAATTGGTTTTCAATTTTTTTTAAAATCCTTAAAAAATTCGATTACCGTTACAGATTTAATTTTTGTGATTGCACCACGTATAAATGCAGCAGGAAGAATGGATCATGGATTGAACGCTGTTAGATTACTAATATCAACTGAGCTGGAAGAGGCACTTTCTATCTCCCGATCGATTGAATTCTTTAATACTGAAAGGAAAAGTACAGATGAACGAATAACCAAAGAAGCAATTCAACAGATTGAGTTAAATCAAGAACAGGAAAAGTCCAGTACAGTTGTTTTTCATCCATCTTGGCATAAAGGTGTTATTGGAATTGTTGCCTCAAGACTAATTGAACAATATTATCGACCCACTGTTGTTTTAACGAAGTCTGACGAATTACTGTCGGGTTCTGTTAGATCTGTATCGGGTTTTGATGTATATCAAGCACTTCATGCTTGCAAAGATTTTATGATTCAATTTGGAGGACATAAATACGCAGCAGGATTAACCCTTGGCCTAGATCAATTTAAAGGGTTTAAAGCTGCTTTTGACGCCTATGTAGTAAAGAATATAAAACCTGATCAACTTAAGCCAACATTGATTTATGACAGTTTAATTGATTTTGCAGAATTAAATGAAAAACTTTTAAGAATATTAAATCAAATGGCCCCTTTTGGCCCTAAAAACATGCGTCCTACTTTTGTTACTATGGGCTGTAAAGACAAAGGAGGAACTCGTTTGGTCGGACAAGACAAGAATCACTTGAAATTAGAGCTAATTGATTGTAATGGTGATACTATTCATGGCATTGGCTTTGGACTTGGGTCTCATCTTTTAAAAATAAAAGAACAAATTTCTTTTTCTGTATTATACACCTTGGATGAAAATGACTTTAATGGTATTAAAAGTTTACAAATTAAGGTCAAAGATCTAAAGTTTGAAGAATAAAAAAACCCTCACATTACTGAGGGTTTTTTAGAATTATTTAATTAAAAACTTAGAACATATACCGTAATGCTAAATTCCAAGTTCTTCCAAATCCAAACCATACATAGTTTCTTTTATCAACACCATTCCATGTGTCTGAACTGGATGTTGCATGTATGTTTGAGTTAGATTCTGCTATATAAGTAGTGTTTAATAAGTTGTTAATGTTTAAACGAAGGCTTGCGGAATTCCCAAACAAATCAAACTTATAAGTTGTACCTAAATCCATAAGATTAAACGCAGGAAGTTTGAGAGCTCCTTTGTTGTTAGCCTCTGTAAAGTCAGAGTCAGTGATGCCATAGTCAGCATATAAACCATCAACAAATCGCCATCCTAAATCAATATTAAAATTTTCACCAATTCGATAATCTCCTTCAATGTAGGCTACAAACTGTGCAGCATCTCCTACTTTTGCACCCTTTGTGTAAAGTGTACCAGTACCAACTTGTTGTTGATTGTCGTCAAATAAAGTTGAAGTAAAATCTTTAGTATATTTCCAGTCTCCAATGGAAAGCATCCCATTCAACTTAAAACTACCACTAGGCTTCCAACTTCCTTCTAATTCAATTCCTTGATGTAGTACATCTACATCCTTAAATTGTGCCGTACCATCAACACCTTGCGCATTAGTTAAGCTTCTCGTTATGAATCTGTTTCCCCATGATGTGGAGTAAACATTTATCTTCATTTTGACTGAATTTGAAATGAATCCATAACCTAATTCTATAGACTGAATTTCTTCATTTTGAAGATCTTCACTTACGTTATTTCCAAAGCTTGGAAATACAGCACCAAATTGAGGTTGACGACTTATGTACCCTGCATTAAAAAATATGTTTGATTTTTCGTTGATATTATAGTTTGCTCCTCCTTTAAGGTATCCACCACCTATATTTTTCTTTTCAGAAAGTGGGTTTTTAGGTTGGTCAAATAAATCTTCACGCTGGGAAGATTGGTTAGATAAACCGACTTGAAGTACACCGGTTAATTTATCAGTTGAGTATTCTGCTAAACCATTAAATCCTTGCCATCCTACATAACCAATGTTATAGTAGTCAATTTTTGGCCCTTTAATACCAGTACTTTGAAAGGGACTTGCTTCTATAGTTGTTTCAACAACCTGACCAGCAGAGTTTTTATTTCCAGTAGAATAATAACCATCAAATCCCATTAAGTTGTTTAGAACTCTGTAGTGATAGCCTTTATAGTTTCTCAAATCTATTCCAATACTATAACGCATTTTACCAGATCTGATATTTAAATTAGAAATTCCTCCAACCCAGTCATGAGAGTTCATAGAAGCTCTTCGTATCATTCCACTTCTAAACACACCATCATCTCTGTAACCATTAGACCCTAATAAAGATCCTTCATGACGTGAAATTCCTCCAGTATATCCAGATGCTCCAGCACGATTATCAGCAACGATAGCATCGAAATTAACCGTCCCATCAGTTCTTCTAAATTCAGTTTTCCCTTTTTCTGTGAAAAATGAGGTTAAATCTTCACGGTAAGGTAGAACATCGTAATTTTTTCCACGAGGTCCAGTTCCACCACCGCGTCCAGCAGACCCATAAAATGAGGTAGCTAAGTCGACATTGTCTGAAATTTTCCAATCCCAATTAAATGTAGCTAACGGTTTATTATAGAAGTTTCTTCGCATACTGAATTCTTCTCCATTTAAAGTTCCACCATTGCTATTCCACCTTTGATCAATTCCCTCCTCACCGAAGTTTTCATAGTCACGAATAGAAACCCAAACATCTCTTTGGTTATGCCATTGGCCAGCTCCAATAAAAGACAAGTTTAAGGAATGTGGAGATCCTTCAGGGGTATATCCTAATGCTGCAAAATATGTCCAACCTTCTCCGCTTGTGTTGTTAACATAACCATTTCCAGACCATTTAGTTAACAAATAAGAAGAAGACCACCCTTTATCATTTATTCCTGTACTATAAGAAACAGTAGTTTTAGAATAACCATTGTTACCCATTAGTTGAGAAAGTGATCCTCCTTGTTCTTTTTCAGCACTTTTAGTAAATATTGAAATTGTACCCCCCACAGAAGGGACGGCTAATTTAGAAGCTCCAAGACCTCTTTGAATTTGAATTCCAGAAGCTATATCTGTCAAACCTTGCCAGTTTGACCAGTATAATCTTCCATTTTCCATATCGTTTACTGGCTGCCCATTAATTAAGAACGATGTGTTGGTTTGGTCAAAACCACGCAAACTAAGCCGAGAATCTCCATAACCCCCACCTTGTTTAGTAGCATAAACACCAGGAGTCTTATTCATAATTTCAGGAAATTCTTGATTTCCAACTTTTAAAAGGACTTCTTGAGCAGAAATTTTACTTACAGCAATAGGCGTTTCTCTTTCTTCTGCAAGATCAATTACCCCAGAAGTTAATACTATTTCTTCAAGGTTTTGAAACGTACCCATAGAATTAATTAGTGAATCAACCGCTTTCTCAGTTCCATCCTGCGCAAGTATGGGCGAAACAATAATTGATAATACAATTAATAAAATTTTTTTCATTTTATGTGATTTAAGTTTTATCAAAAGTAAAATGAATTAGCTTATTAACATTAACAAATTGTTAATAGTATCCAGAGTTTATCAAGGAAATGTTAATAAGTTAAAAAAAGACCAAATATCTCTGTTTCAGTCTTTTAATTCATTTAAAAGAGCTTTAGTTGAAGGGTCATGGGGATGTATATCATTTCCCTGAATTTCGTCTAAAATGACATTTGCTAGTTGCTTTCCAAGTTCAACGCCCCATTGGTCATAGCTGTAGATATTCCATAAGATTCCCTGAACATATATTTTGTGCTCATAAAGAGCTATCAAAGCCCCTATTGAGGAAGGAGTTAGAGCTTCTATTAAGATAGTATTTGTAGGCTTGTTTCCTTCAAATACCTTAAATGGAGCAATTTTCTTAATTTGATTTATATCCATTGAGCTCTCCTCAAGCTCATCCATAACTTGTTCCTTTGTTTTTCCATTCATTAAGGCTTCTGTTTGAGCAATAAAATTAGCCATTAATTTATTTTGGTGATCTTTATTTCCCTTGAGATCTTTTTTAAATCCAATAAAATCTGCAGGAATAAGTTTTGTTCCTTGGTGGATGAGTTGAAAAAAGGCATGTTGGGCGTTTGTTCCTGATGCTCCCCAAATTATAGTTCCTGTTTGGTAATCAACCTTATTTCCATCACGGCCTATACTTTTTCCATTACTCTCCATGATACCTTGTTGAAGGTAGGCAGGAAGGCTTTTTAAATATTGGCTATAGGGAATTAAAGCCTCACTTTCTGCATCCCAAAAATTGTTATACCAAACACTGAGAAGTGCTAATACTACAGGGATATTTTTTTCCAAAGAAGTGTTTTGAAAATGGGCATCCATTTTTCCAGCACCGTTCAATAATTCTTGGAATTTTTTAGGTCCTACAGCTAAACAAATACTTAAACCAACTGTACTCCAGAGAGAAAAACGACCTCCAACCCAATCATCCATTGGAAAAATGTTTTCGGGATCAATGCCGAAGGCTGTTGTTTTTTCTATATTGGTTGAGACAGCGACAAAGTGTTTACCAATAGAGTTTTTAGGTGCTTGTTTTAAAAACCAAGATCTAATACTGTTAGCATTACTTAGAGTTTCTTGAGTGGTAAATGTTTTGGAAACAATTACAAAAATTGTAGTTTCGGGATTTAACCCTTTTAAAATTTCTTGATGATGATCACCGTCAACATTTGATACAAAGCGGACATCTAAATTATTTTCGTAATGGGCCAAGGCTTCGACAATCATTGATGGACCTAGATCAGAGCCGCCTATTCCAATGTTTACAACATGAGAAATCCGTTTTCCAGAATATCCTTTCCATTTTCCTGATATTACCTTTTCACAGAAACTATACATTTTTTCTTTTGCCAATTTCAAAGAAGGAAGAACGTCTTTACCATCTGATATAATCGGCTCTTTTTTTAAGCTTCTTAATGCCGTGTGGAGTACCGATCTATTTTCTGTTACGTTTATTTTTTCTCCGATAAATTGTTGATCTATAGCGTCTTTTAGTTTTCCTTCTTTGGCAAATTCTAAAAGAAGTTCAAAACCTTTTTTGTCTAATCTGTTTTTGGAAAAATCCACATAAAAATCTTCCCATTTCAAAACAGAATATTCTAAACGATTAGGCTCATTTATAAAGTGCTCTTTAATGGATATTTGAGAAATTTTTTTTTGGTGCTTTTGGAGTGCTTCCCAAGTGTTATATTCTGTTGGATTTTTATTAGGAAGGGTCTTTTGCATTTGTTGATTGATTATTGTTTACTGCAATTTCTGATTTTAATTCCGATTCAAAAGCAATACAATCAAGTTTTGTTTTATATGGGACTATGTAGTTTGCAAATTTAATTTTAAGATCTGAAGAAATAGGTTTTGCTTCAGGGAGCTTTTGTTTAAAGGGGTCTACTTGTCTATTGTTTTTCCAAAAGCGATAGCAAACATGTGGACCAGAAGTATTTCCTGTCATTCCAATCCAACCAATAGTTTCTCCTTGTTTGACAAATTCACCAACATTAACTTTTCTTTTTTTCATGTGAAGGTATTGTGTAGAATAGGTTCCGCTGTGCTTTATAGTCACATAGTTTCCGTTCCCTTTGGAATATCTAGACTTTACTACTCTGCCATTAGCAGTAGCTAGAATAGGTGTCCCCACCCCAGCAGCAAAATCAGTTCCTTTATGTGGACGAATTCGATTACCATAATATGCAATTCTTCTTTTTAGATTATATCTTGAGGAAACTCGATTGAATTTTAAAGGACCTTGTAAAAAAGCTCTACGCAAACTATTTGCCTGGTTATCAAAATAATCTACAATTCCTTTTTCAGGATCACTAATAAATTCAAATGCATAGAGAGATTTTCCTTTATGTTCAAAGTATGAGGCTTTTATTCGATCTATTCCAATAGAAATTGAATCATCAACAAATTTTTCAGTATAAATAATTTTAAACCTATCTCCTTTTTGAAGACGAAAAAAGTCAACTGTCCATGCGTATATGTCTGAAAGGTAATAGGTAAGAGACTCATTAATACCAATTTTCTGCATAGTTTCGTAAAGGGAACTCTCAATAATTCCAGAAGCTTCTAACTCAACCAAACGCGAGGGTTTAATAATTACATTTCCATATAGACTGTCTCGTAAGTGAATCAAAGTGAATCCCGACACACCAGGATGATAAACAAAATATTCTGGTGTTACTAAGCTGTCTTTGCTATAAAAAAGGCTATAAGACTTTCCTAAAGTAAGTTTTCTGATATTTACTTTTCCTTTGATAGCTTGAAGAATTTTATAAACTTGAGGATAATCAATTCCATTTTTTTCAAGAATTTTACCAAAGGTGTCTCCTCTTTTAATTTTATTTTTTTGAGCCTTATAAAAATTGAGATCTATTCCATAATGAAATTTAGGCTCTTGAATAGTATTAACAATAGCCGATTTTGCTTCTTGAGATTTTTCTATTCCTTTATCGCAAGAGGTCACTACAAAAAATAGTAGAAGTGCAAGTGCACGAATCATATATATAATTTTCATAAATTTCGTAACTTAATTCCTACTTTAAGGAATGTAAATAAAAAGTTATTTTTATTTTTTGAAATCAACATTAATTTACTTTAATCTTAAAGGGATATTTTAAATTTCTAAATTTTTCTAAATCTGCTTTTATAGACCCTACAAGTATATCTGCTTGTAAACGAATAGGCAGTTTATTATCATCGTTAGATATCCAAAGGGTTACACTCTCTTGTTCTTTAAAGACTCTTCCTGATTGGACATAAGGCCTAAACTTTAAACATTCCACTGCTCCAAATTTAGTTTCTAAAATTTCTTTGCCTAAATATTTTAATTTGAAGACATAGTTTTCATTATCAAAAAACATATTAATATCAAAACTCTCATTTATCATTAGAGTCTCTTTGGGATAAAAATGTCTTAAATAATAAAAAGAAGAGATGAGATCTTGAACATTTGGAGCAATTGGAAAATTTTTAATTTCTTTTTTCTTTTTATTATTAACTCTAGCTATTCTATTTTTGTGGTTAAATTCAATCTCAGTATTTTTAGTATATCCCCCTTCATTGATATCACGTATAAATTTATAAGGAATGCTAATAGATGCATCAAAATAGCTTTCATAATAGTCTTCTACTTTAAAAAACCAGTTAGCTAAGCCAGTTGTTTCACCATATGCTTTTGCGTGAAAGACAGGAACTCCCGCAAGAGTATCACGCTCTAAAGATAGTGTAGCATAGCTTGCATTAAAAATACCATAATGAATACGTAATTGAAACCATTCCCCATTTTTAAAAGGATGTTCTGGGGTCAAATTAGGGAGTTCTTTTTTTTGGGGAAAAACTAAGAAATTTCCAAAAAAAAGACTGAATAATAAAACTCTAATCATATATCAAAGATAAGAAATACCGATGGGTAGAAAGATATAAATGAGTTTATAAAATGTTAAATTTATCCTTTGGAGTGGAGTGCTAAAAACAATTTTAAGCCTTTTATTCCTCCTAAGACTTCTATTAATTCATTTTGAGTAGCTGCCTTAATTCTTTTTAATGATTTAAATTTTGCTAATAATTGATCCCTTGTTGCAGGCCCTATACCCTTGACCGTATCAAGTTCAGAGCTAAGACTACTTTTACTTCTTTTATTACGATGAAAGGCAATTCCAAAACGATGAGCTTCGTCTCGAGCACGTTGTAATATTTTTAAACTTTCTGATTTTTTATCAATGTAAAGTGGAACAGGATCTTCTGGAAAGTAAATTTCTTCAAGTCTTTTAGCGATTCCTATGATTGAAACTTTACCCCGTAATCCAAGTACATCTAAGCTTTTAACGGCAGAAGAAAGTTGTCCTTTTCCTCCGTCAACAACTATAAGTTGTGGAAGAGATTTGCCTTCGTCTAGCAAACGAGTGTATCTTCGAAAAACGACTTCCTCCATTGATGCAAAATCGTCTGGACCAGTAACCGTTTTAATGTTATAATGTCTGTATTCTTTTTTATGGGGCTTTCCGTTTTTAAAAACAACACATGCTGCAACAGGATTAGAACCTTGAATATTTGAATTATCAAAGCATTCAATGTGAATGGGTTCTTTGGGAAGACGTAAATCTTTTTTCATTTGCATCATAATTCGTTTTTCATGACGTTCGGGATCCACTATTTGCATTTGTTTAAAACGATCAATTCTAAAAAATTTAGCATTTCTTAAAGAAAGATCTATGAGTTTTTTTTTGTCTCCTTGTTGAGGAATAACTATTTTTAATTCATCACCCAAATCAATTTTATTTGAAAGAAAAAGAGTTTGAGAAATACTTTGAAATAATTGACGAATTTCAATAATCCCATAGGATAATAATACTTCATCCGTTTCCTCCATTTTCTTTTTAATCTCTAAAGTGTGAGAACGAGTAATTGCTCCATGTGATACTTGTAAAAAGTTAATGTATCCATAGCTTTCGTCTGAAATAACAGTAAATACATCGACATTATTAATCTTTGGATTCACAATAGTTGATTTTGCCTGATAGTTTTCAAGAATTTTAATTTTTTCTTTAATTATCTGGGCTTTTTCAAATGCCATATTCTTTGCAAATTGAAGCATTTGCTTCTTAAAAAAAACAACTGTAGCTCTAAAATTTCCTCTAAGAATGGAACGAATAGCTTCTATATTTTCATCATATATTAAGGAGTCCATTTTTTCTACACAGGGAGCTAGACAGTTTCCGATATGATACTCTAAACAAACTTTATATTTTTTTTGTTTTATTTTTTTATCATGTAAATCAAAGCTGCAAGTTCGAAGTGGATATAGATTTTTAATTAGATCCATCAAAATAGGGATTGTCTTTTTATTGGGAAAAGGACCAAAATACTCAGAACCATCTTTTATTATTCTTCGAGTATAAAAGACCCTAGGAAAAGGTTCTTTTTTAATACAAATCCAGGGATAGGTTTTATCATCTTTCAGCAAGATATTATATCTAGGTTGATACTTTTTTATCAGATTATTTTCTAATAGTAGTGCATCCATTTCTGATTCAACCACAATGTGCTCAATTCGTATAATATTTTTAACTAAAAGGTTAGTTTTTTGATTCTCATGAATCTTATTGAAATAAGAGCTTACTCTTCTTTTAACATTTTTGGCTTTTCCAATATATATGATCTTATCCTGTTTATCAAAATATTGATATACTCCCGGAACTTCTGGAAGACTTTTTAATTGAATTTCAATGTGGTTTGATTTCACAAAACGAAAATATTCATTTTCTTTGGGACTGGGGAAAGTAATATGAACCAATTCAAAATCCTTAATATTGAATAAAGCTGAATTAAGACTGTATTTTATTAAAAAGCGAAAACAACTTTCAGCTTCAGACCACGCAGCACTTAGTCTAGCTATTATCAGTCAATGTATTCAGTTGCCTATTTGGTCCTTATATTACTTTCATCTTTTTTTACCCATTAAAAAATTTGCTGAAATTGATACTACTTTGTTGCTCACACTTTTAAAAGAGCGAAATAAGCAGATTGTATTACCTAAGTTAAAAAGCTCAACAAGCTTGAGCCATTTTTTACTAACTGACGAAACAAAAATAAAGGAAAACAGATGGGGAATTCCTGAGCCGACAGAAAATATGTTAATTGACCCTAAGCAGCTTGAAGTTATTTTTATACCCTTACTAGCATTCGATCAGTTTGGTAATCGAGTAGGTTATGGAAAAGGACTTTACGATAATTTTTTAGCGAATTGTTTGCCAGATGTAATTAAAATTGGGTTATCATTTTTTGATCCCATCAATAAAATTAAAGGGATTAGAAAAGAGGATATAATTTTAGATTATGTTATTAGTCCAAAGCAGATATACCAATTTTAGATTCTTTTTCAGAAAATACTTTTTTGTTGAAAATAATTAAAATTCCCACTCCTGAACTAATGGCTGTATCAGCAACATTAAAAATATATTGAAAAAACAAAAAGTTATCTCCTCCAATACCAGGAATCCATAACGGCCAGGTCCATTCAACTAGAGGAAACTGAAGCATATCGACTACATGTCCATAAAATAATGGAGCGTAACCTCTTTTAGGAAAAACAGAAGCAATTTGTCCATAGCTGTCAGAGAAGATGACTCCATAAAAGACAGAATCTATAATATTCCCTAGTGCTCCTGCAAAAATCAAAGCTAGTGCCAAATTCAATAAAAAGGGGGCATTTTTTTTTATGCTATCTAAAAGCCAATAACCCAATCCAACAATGGCAACCAATCGGAATAAGGTTAAAAAAAGTTTGGCACCATCTTCACTAATAAAAGGGATTATATCATTGAGTTTTGTTCCCATGGCCATTCCTTTGTTTTCAACAAAAAGTAATTTGAAAAATCCCCAGTCAACAATAGGCAGATCTCCGAAGCCAGAAAGAGGATAATTCAACTTGATATATATCTTACTACACTGATCAATTATAAGGACCAAAATAATAACAAGGATACAACGAAGATTAGAGTAAGTTTTTTTATTATGCAGAGCAGTTTTTTTTATATCTTATTTTTGTAAGTTTTTTGCTTCAATACTCAATGTTGCATGTGGGACAAGATATAAACGTTTTTTGTTAATAAGCTTTCCAGTCACACGACACACACCAAATGTTTTGTTTTCTATTCGAATCAATGCATTTTTAAGATCTCTTATGAATTTTTCTTGTCTAATAGCTAATTGAGTATTAGCTTCTTTAGACATGGTTTCAGAACCCTCTTCAAAAGCCTTAAAAGTTGGAGCGGTATCCTCAGTTCCATTATTACCGTTATTCATATAAGAGCTTTTCAAAAGTTCAAAGTCAGATTGAGCTTTTTGAATTTTTTCTTCTATTAATTCACGAAATTTTTGAAGTTCTAAATCGTTATATCGTGTTTTTTGTTGTGCATTCATCAGGGTATTTTTTTAATTATAATAACCGTTTTTATCTCTTCAAATTCTACTTCTAGACCCTCTTTTAGAGAAGGCTCAAAAGTTAAATTTTCTGCTAAAGTTTCTGAAAGTATATAGTCTTTATTATCAGAAACCGCAGCCTCTAGTTGAGAGTCATTTTTCAAGTGAATCTCAATTTTATCAGTTACTTCAAACCCACTATCTTTCCTAAAATTCTGGATTCTATTGACTAATTCTCGTGCTATACCTTCTTGTCTAAGTTCAGGAGATATAGTCATATCTAAAGCTACTGTCATTCCACTGCCTTGAGCGACTTGCCAGCCTTCAATATCTTTGAAGTAGACTTCTACATCCGAGCGATCTAAAATAATGTTTTTTTCGTTTAATAAGACCTCAAGGGTACCCTTTTCTTCTAATTGATTTACTTGCTCACTAGTTAAGCTTTGAATTAGTTGCACTACAGATTTAACTTCTTTACCAAAACGAGGGCCTAAAAGTTTAAAATTGGGTTTAACCTCTTTAACTAGCAAAGAGTCCGCATCATCAAGAAGTTCAACGGTTTTGACATTAATTTCTCCTTTTAATTGATCACTGATTCGACCAATAAGAATGCGTTGTTCATTATTTTTAACTGGAATAATTATTTTTTGTAGAGGCTGACGCACTTTGATTTGTTCTTTTTTGCGAAGTGAAAGGGCTAGAGAGGTTAGTGTTCGAGCTGTATTTATTTGTTGCTCGAGTTCAAAATCAATAAACATAGAGTCTGCCTTAGGGAAATCCGTTAAATGCACAGATAGTTCCTCTTGCATTAAATCTCTGTAAAGTTGATCAGAAAAAAATGGAGCTATTGGTGCTGTTAATTTTGTTATTGTAACTAAACATTCATGCAGCGTTTGGTATGCCGCAATCTTGTCGGGACCATATTCTCCTTTCCAAAAGCGACGACGACATAGTCTAACGTACCAATTACTTAATTTTTCTTGAACAAAATCAGATATTGCTCGACTAGCTTTTGTTGGCTCATAATCTTCATAAGCTTCATCAACAAACAAAATAAGGCTGTTTAATTCTGAAAGAATCCATCGATCTAATTCAGTTCTTTTGTTAAAAGAAATAGATTTTTCCCTCTTAGGGTTAAATGAGTCTATATTGGCATATAAACTAAAGAAAGAATAAGTATTATATAGTGTACCAAAAAATTTACGTTGTACTTCTGCAATACCATCAATATTAAATTTTAAGTTATCCCAAGGATTGGCATTAGAAATCATATACCAACGAATAGCATCAGGACCATATTTGTCAAGTACTTCAAAAGGATCGACAGCATTGCCCAAACGTTTTGACATTTTTTGACCAGTTTTATCCAAAACCAATCCGTTTGAAACTACATTTTTGTAAGCTTTTTTACCAAATACCAATGTCCCAATAGCATGAAGGGTATAGAACCACCCTCGAGTTTGATCTACACCTTCAGCGATATAATCAGCGGGAAATTGATCTTCATTATCAATGAGTTCTTTGTTTTCAAAAGGGTAATGCCATTGCGCATATGGCATAGCTCCTGAATCAAACCAAACATCAATTAGATCATTTTCACGACGCATAGGTTGTCCCTTTGAACTACTTAGTATGATTTGATCAACCTTGTTTTTATGTAAATCTACCAATTCATAGTTTGTTTCAGAAAAATTATTTTCTTCAAAACTCTCAAAAGGGTTTTCTTGCATAAATCCTTCTTCCACAGAAACATTAATTGCCTTTTTTAGCTCTCCAACAGATCCAATTACTTTAGTTTCTTTTCCGTCTTCTGTTCGCCAGACGGGTAATGGAATTCCCCAAAACCGAGAACGCGAAAGGTTCCAGTCATTAGCATTTGCAAGCCAATTACCAAAACGTCCTTTACCAGTTGATTTAGGCTTCCAATTAATTTCTTTATTTAAAGTTGTCATTTGTTCTCTAACGTCAGTTACTTTAATAAACCATGAATCGAGAGGATAATAGAGTATGGGTTTGTCTGTTCTCCAGCAATTGGGATAGGAGTGAACATATTTTTCAACTTTAAATGCCTTATTCTCTTCTTTGAGTTGAATTGCAATTTCTACATCGACAGAACGTTTGGGAGCAGTACCTTCAGGATAGTATTCGTTTTTGACAAAACGCCCTGAAAAGCGACCCACTTCTTTTCTAAAGCGCCCTTGCAAATCTACTAATGGTACTGTATTTTCATTTTCATCAACAACTAGCAATGGGGGCACTTCTGGATTAGCTTCTTTGGCTACTTTGGCATCATCAGCTCCAAAAGTAGGAGCAGTGTGAACAATTCCTGTTCCGTCATTAGTATTTACAAAATCACCTGATATTACCCGAAAAGCATTTTCAGGATTGGTTAAAGGCAATGGGGCTTCACTCCAGAGCTGTTCGTAATGAATTTTTAATAAATCAGCTCCTTTCAATTCTAAATCAATATAATAAGGAATTTTTTTGTCACCTTCTTTATATTCTTCTAAGTTTTCCTGTAATTCATATTTTTTACCCAATTGAATTTTGATCAAATCCCTAGCTAGTATCACTCGAATAGGTTTATAAGTATATTGGTTAAAGGTTTTAACAACAGCATAATCAATTTTTTCACCAACAGTAAGTGCTGTATTTGAAGGCAAAGTCCAAGGGGTAGTTGTCCAAGCTAAAAGATAGAGTGGCACTTCACCCTTAAGAATATTAGGTAGAGTTTCAGGAATCGTCTTAAATTGAGCAGTAACGGTTGTATCCGTTACATTCTGATAAGTTCCAGGTTGATTAAGCTCATGAGAACTTAAGCCTGTGCCAGCCATAGGTGAATAGGGCTGTATAGTATATCCTTTATATAGTAATCCCTTTTCGTTAATTTGTTTTAACAACCACCAAACTGACTCCATGTATTTTGGGGTATAAGTTACATATGGATTTTCCATGTCTACCCAATAACCAATCCGTTCTGTTAGGTTATTCCAAACATTTGTATAACGCATCACAGCTTTTTTACACGCGATATTATAATCTTCTACTGAAATAGTTTTTCCGATTGCATCCTTGGTAATACCTAATTCTTTTTCTACACCAAGTTCAACGGGTAGTCCATGGGTATCCCAACCTGCTTTTCTGTTTACCAGAAAACCTTTTTGGGTTTTATATCTACAGAAAATATCTTTAATGGTTCGAGCCATTACATGATGAATCCCAGGCATTCCATTTGCCGAAGGCGGCCCTTCATAAAAAACAAATGAAGGCTTGCTCTCACGATTTTGAATACTTTTAGAAAAGGTTTTATTCTTTTTCCATGAATCTAAAATAGTAGTTGCTACTCTGGGTAAGTCGAGTCCTTTATATTCTTTAAATTTCATACTACTATGATTTTTCTTTTATAAAACTTATACTTTGCCTTTTTTTAATCTTTAAGTCAGTAATGAATCACTTATTTTGCAAGAGGTTTAATGTTTTGTAAAGTGCGAAAGTAATTAATTTCAATGAAATTTAAGCTGGCTAATGTTATCGATTAATTAAAAGCTAAAATTTATACCTAGTTTAAGATTTCTTCCAGGAGCTGATATTCCTGATGCAAAAGTTCGGTAATGAACATCTAAAATATTATCTATTCCTAAATTCAAATTTATATTTTTCTTTAATTTACATTGGGATAGTAAAGAAATATCATTCCAGGCTGGAGTTCCATTATATAATTCAGGATTTTCTGAAATCAAAGGAGTTTCTTCCAGACCATCTTCACCTCCTTTACTATAATTCATGGGATTTTTTTTCCCACTAAACTCAAATCTAAGTGAAGTCAGCCAATTATCTTTTTGATAGTTTAGTACTAAACTTCCATATATTGGAGAAATTGAAGGGAGAGGATTATATTTTTTATTATTATCTGCTCTGATATAGGATAAATTTCCTTGGACTGATAGAGATTGAATTAAAGAAAAGTATCCATCAACAGAAGCTCCGTAAAGAGTACGATTCCCCAAATTATTATTAGCTAAAGTGGTAAGTTCTAGGCCCTTATAGATGATCGTATTTAGATCTTTAGTAGAAGTATCAGCAAAAATTATATAATTATCTCTAGCAATATGACGTGAAATTAATGTAGTAAAACCTCTAAGAGAGAAATAATTTTTTGATTTTTCCATGTAGCGAGTAATACCCACCTCAGAGTTATATGCATATTCTGGGAATAAGTTAGGATTAGGAACAATCAGATTACCCTTGCTTTCTCTTATTTTTCCTACATCATCGATGTTAGGGTTTCTAAACCCGTTAGAAAAAATAAAATTCAATTGTGTTTTTAGATTTGGTCGATAAGTAAGTGCAATGGTCTCTGTAAGTGCAGCAGCATCCAGATTCACTTTTGAAAGAAGTGCATTTATATTATAATATTCTTTCCAACGTGCTCTCAAATAAGTGTTGGTTAATCTCACCCCTGCATTCAAAGACACTTTTTCGTTGATATCCCAAATCCAATTAAAAAACCCAGCAAAACTAGTATATGAACTTCCTTGACTAGGATAACGAGTTGGTATAGGAAGACTAGGAGAATAGCCACTAATTTTATTATTCTTGATAATCAAATCCTGACTAAATGCAAAAGAAAGAACATCATTATAAGTGCTTTCAAATCCGTAAGAAAAAGAGTGTTTTTTTTGATATTCAAATTTAAAATCAAGATTAAAACTCCAAACAGTTACTTTTTCTTTTTGATTATTTCTTGTTAAACTTCCAAAATAACGATTGACACGAGATTCTTCAATATTTTGATAAGCAAGTGTAATACGTCCCGAATTAAGAAATTTTTTGCCTGGAAAAAATTTAAGTTGAGGTGAAATAAAAAATCTTTTTTGTGGACCATAATACCATTCAGAAAAACGCAATGAGCCGTCCGTTTCTTCTACTAATTTATCATATCTAGAAATATCGGATGAATTAGAATATTGAAAATTCAGAATAAATTGATTTTGTCCGTCAAGTTTTATTAAGAATTTTTGGAATAAATCAAATTGATCATAGCCAGTATTTTTTTGAATTAAGTTATTTTCATTTGCTAAAGGTTTTGGACTGTATTTTGTTCGACTGTTTGAGGAGTAATAGGGAGTTAAACCCCAGTTTTCAAATCCATGAGTTCTATTTTTACCCATTCTAATATCACCATACTTTGAATGACTAACACTAGTAAGACTTGCCCATTTTTTAAAACTTACTTCTGTAGAGATAGAATTTAAAAAGGCATTATTAGCCGAAGAAAAATCAGTAGAAAAATCAGTAGAAATTTTTTGTTCACTATTAATCAATGGACTTTTAGTGAAGTAATGAATAACCCCACCCAATGCATCTGAACCATATCCAACGGATGATGATCCAAAAATAACTTCAACTCGTTCAATATTATTAGGATTAATTGTAATTGTATTTTGAAGATGACCGCTTCTGTAAATTGCATTATTCATTCTAACTCCATCAACTACTAGGAGTAATCGATTAGCTTCAAACCCTCTTATAACAGGGCTTCCACCGCCCCCTTGTGATTTCTGAATACGCACACCAGGAACTAATCCTACTAAGTCAGCACCGGAAGAAGGGCGTTGAAATTTAATCTTATCTGCATTGATGATTTGAACTTTTTCAGCAATTTGTTTTCGTTTAGCTGATGTCCTTCCTACAGACAAAATCACTTCATCTAAAGTTTGCTTTTTTTGATTTAATTTAATTGTAAAACTATCTTTGATACCTAGTTTATTGATCACAAATGAAATGGTTTCATATCCATAAAACTGGACATATAAAGTTTCATAATCTAAAAATAAAGAAAGATCAGCTTTTCCTTTCTCGTTAGTCAAAAGAGCTTTTTTTTTGGAAAAATTATAAACTGCAGCACCTTCAATAGGGGATTTGGAAACAAAATCAATCACAATAATTTCTTGAGCTACTGTTTTCAAAGAAAAAAGCAATAAAAAAAAGATGCTAAGCTGACCTGAAGATTTCATTTAGAATTTCTGTAGATTTCGGCGGTTTGAATTGTTGTAAATGTATTTCATAATAATTTACAACACTATTAAGCAGTATTTTTTTATTTTCCTTAGTAATATTAATACTTGAAACGTTTTCAAACTTCATACCTAAAATACAAAACCAAAGCTTTTTTATTTTGCCTTCAAGATATTTTCCATAGGGTTTTATTGAACTCATACATCCTGATTCGAGATCAAAGAAAGAATCACTAGAGTTATTTGTATTGGGATAAAACCCAATAAATCTTGTTAAATCCAGCATCATTTTGACATGAAATAAACTTATATTTTGATGATTGTCAAGCCAAAGAAGTTTTTCTTTAAAAAAAACATATAACTCTTGATTAGCTTCGTGTTCTTCTTTAACTACTTGATGAATGACTTCGGCTAAAAAAAAAATCAATGCTTTCTTTCTTAAATCAAAAGGGATGGATGAATAATGAATATCTATTTTGGCTTCTTTAATATAGCCTAGTCGATTACTAGAATTTTTTGGAGCTTCTAACTCAAGTAAATTCAAAGGTTCAAACAATGATTTTGAAATTTTTTTATTTACTCTTGAAGTTAAGATGCCCTTCAAAATATAAGACTGTAAACCGTGTTGTTTAGTATAACATGACGCTATGAGACTTGAATCACCATATTTAATAGTCCCTAATGTTATTGCTTCGAGAGGATAGAGCACTTTTTTATAATTTAAACAACACCTTGAGCCAACATGGCGTCAGCTACTTTAACAAAGCCAGCTATATTAGCTCCCTTTATATAATTAATATAATTTTTTTCTTTACCATAATCGATACAGGATTGATGAATATCCGACATAATAGTTTTCAATCGTTCGTCAACTTCCTCTCTTTTCCAATTGTATCGCAAGGAATTTTGAGCCATCTCAAGTCCTGATACTGCAACCCCCCCTGCGTTTGAAGCTTTTCCAGGAGCAAAAAGAATTAGACCTGAAGTAAAAACAGCAATGGCCTCTGGCGTAGAGGGCATATTAGCTCCTTCTCCTACACACATACAACCATTCTTCAAAAGAATTTTAGCATCCTTTCCATTTAGTTCGTTTTGGGTTGCACACGGTAATGCTATATCACAAGGAATTTCCCACGGGGTCTTTCCGTGATGATAGGTAGCCTTGGTATACTTTTTTGTATATGCACTAATTCGCTCTCTTTTTTTATTTTTCAAATCCATAACAAATGCAAGTTTTTCAGCATTAATACCATCTGAATCATGAATATAACCTGAAGAGTCAGATAAAGTAAGTACTTTTCCTCCTAGATGAAGACATTTTTCCGCAGCATACTGAGCGACATTTCCTGAACCAGAAATAGCAATTGACTTTCCTTTCAAGCTATCTCCTTTATTTTCTAACATTTTTTGAGTAAAATAAACTACTCCATATCCGGTTGCTTCAGGTCGAATTAATGAACCTCCAAAAGAAGCACCTTTACCTGTCAAGACTCCTGTAAATTCATTTTGAAGACGCTTGTATTGACCAAATAAGTATCCAATTTCTCTCCCTCCAACACCAATGTCTCCTGCAGGAACATCTCGATTAGGACCTATATGACTGTATAGCTCAGTCATAAAACTCTGGCAAAAACGCATTACTTCGGTATCTGATTTTCCTTTAGGATTAAAATCAGAACCTCCTTTACCTCCCCCCATGGGAAGAGTTGTCAAACTATTTTTGAAAGTTTGTTCAAAGGCTAAAAATTTTAAAACACTTAAATTTACACTAGGATGAAAACGTAATCCTCCTTTATAAGGGCCAATCGCGGAATTCATTTGCACTCGATAACCTCTATTTACCTGAATTTCTTCTTTATCATCAATCCAAGCGACTCTGAAAGACAATACGCGTTCAGGCTCAACCATTCTCAATAAAATATTTTGGCCATAATATATATCATGTTTAACTATATAAGGTATTACTGTTTCTGCAACTTCCGTGACAGCTTGCATGAATTCAGGTTCATTTTGATTTTTTGCATTTACTTCTGCAAGAAACTGCTTGACAATTTTATCCATAATGATATAGATTAGATGTTTAAACTAAGATACCCTCTTTTTTGGAATTTCAGAGAAGTTAAAAAAGAAAATCCACTAGACTTTCAACTTTTGAAAACGATTGAATTTTAATATTTTTTGGAGAATCTCCTAGTTTCGAAAATTTTGAAATAGCAATATTCTGAAATCCTAGTTTTGAAGCTTCCTGAATACGTAATTCTGCTTTGGAAATAGGTCTTATTTCACCCGAAAGACCAATTTCTGCTGCAAAACAAATCTCCTGGGAAATGGGAACATCATGATAGCTTGACAGAAGCGCAACAATCACAGCCATATCAAGGGCGGGATCTTCAATTGTCATCCCTCCTGTAATATTAATAAAAACGTCTTTGCTTCCTAAAGCAAAACCAGCTCTTTTTTCTAATACAGCTAAAAGCATGTTTAAACGTTTAGCATTAAATCCCGTACTACTTCTTTGAGGAGTGCCGTAAACAGCTGAACTAACTAGGGCCTGTACTTCTATCATTATTGGCCTGAAGCCCTCGACAGTTGCAGCAATAGCATGACCGCTTAGGGCTTCTTCTTTTTCTGATATTAGTATTTCACTTGGATTGGTTACTTGTTTTAAGCCATTTGAAACCATTTGATAAATTCCAATTTCTGAAGTAGCTCCGAAACGATTTTTTTGAGCTCTCAAAATTCGATATACGTGGTTTCGATCTCCTTCAAATTGCAAAACGGTATCTACCATGTGTTCCAATATTTTAGGACCCGCTATATTTCCATCTTTAGTGATATGGCCCACTAGAATTACTGGTGTATGTGTAGCTTTCGCAAATTCTATTAATTCCCCAGCTGTAGCTCGAATTTGAGACACACTTCCAGCCCCACTTTCAATATAATTGCTGTTTAGGGTTTGAATGGAGTCTATAATTAGCAGCTTGGGTTTTAATTTTTCAATATGTAAAAAAATTTTTTGTGTTTCAGTTTGACTTAGCACAAAGCAGTTTTCACTTGTAAGACCCATTCTGTCAGCACGTAATTTTATTTGCTGTTGACTTTCCTCACCCGAAACATAGAGGACATTTTTTTTGAAACTAAGCGATAGTTGAAGCAATAAAGTGGATTTTCCAATTCCAGGTTCACCGCCCAATAAAATTACTGATCCAGGAACTAAACCCCCACCTAAAACACGATCTAATTCTTCATCTTGAGTTTTAATTCTGGGAATTTGGGCCACATCTATTTCATTAATAGGTGTAGGTTTTGAATCAGAAGTACTTTGTTTAGAGTCCCATTCTTTGGAAATTTCTTTTTCTATAATTTCTTCGATAAGAGAATTCCAAGACTTACAGGCATTACATTGTCCCTGCCATTGAGGGTGTTGCGTTCCACAACTTTGACAGAAAAAAGCTTTTTTCACTTTAGCCATAAGGATTATATTGTACTTTATTTTTGGCGATTGACTAAAGGTAATGCAAAAAAAGAAAGACTTCCACAAACTATAATCATTGCGGTTTGAGAAGTCCACACAATCCAACCGAAAGCCAAGCCGGATTCATTTGAAACCCCAAAAGAAAAAAGCATTAAAGCTACAGAAAAAGGATAAATTCCTATCCCACCATTTGTAGCAGAAATTGTGAGACCCCCAATCACAAAAGCGGGTAATAATGCACTCATACCAAGAGAAGATGTTTCTGGAATAGTCCATTTAATTATCCAAAACATGGCTAGATACATTGACCAAATAAAAAAAGAATGCAAAATAAAAAATCCTTTATTGGGCATGGTTTTTAAACTCATAATTCCATCTACTAAACCGCTTAGAAATACTTTTATTTTTTTAACTAATGGATTTTGATTTTGTTTAAAAATAAATCGTAAAATATAGAATCCTGTACCAATAATTCCAGCAACGATTATTAAGTTAATAGGAGAAACTTGTTTTTCATTAAGAACCCTCCAAATCAAGTCAAACTGGAGGCTAAGAGCTATAAGAATAAATACAACTAAGAACATTAAATCAACTAAACGTTCTGCTATTATTGTTCCAAATGCTTTTTCAAAAGGTATTTTCTCATAAGAGCTTAATGTTGTTGCTCTTAAGATTTCTCCAGAACGTGGAATTCCCAAATTCGCAATGTAAGCGATCATTACAGAGAGGACTGAATTTATAAAACGAGGTTTGTATCCCAAAGGAGCCAACAAAAATTTCCAGCGATAGGCCCTAGATAAATGACTTAAAATCCCAAAACAAACAGAAAGTATTAGGAAACGATAATCTGCATTTTTAATGAAGTTGTAAATTAGAAATCGCTCTTCTTCTGATGTGGTAGATATGGAGATATAAATAAAAAATAAACCGATACTTAGCGGAACTAGAATTTTAAAAATTGATTTTAGTGTGATCAAATTTATTTTAATTGATTGTTAGTCTCGTTAGGAAAAACAAGAGCAGGGTGAAATTTTTTTGCTTCTTCCAGATCCATTTGAGCATAACTAATAACTATAATCACATCTCCTTTTTGCACCTTTCTAGCTGCGGGACCATTTAGGGTGACTTCACCAGACCCCTTTTCGCCTTCAATAACATATGTTTCAAGCCTTTCACCATTATTTACATTTACAACTTGTACTTTTTCTCCTGTAATTAAATTTGCAGCTTCAATAAGTTTTTTGTCTAGAGTAATACTGCCTATGTAGTTTAGATCTGCGTTGGTTACTTTAACTCTATGAATCTTGGATTTTAATACTTCAATTAGCATTAAGCAAATGTATTATAATCTCTTCAATTCCGTATTATCTATTAACCTTGTTTTTCCAGCATAAACAGAAACATAAAGCCAAAAATTTTTATTTGGCTTTATCTTTTTAACTGGTATCAGTTCATTTGGGTTCGCAACAAAGAAATATTCAAGTTTGAGACATTTTTCTTTTGCAATGTTTTTAATGAAAAAGGCTTTCATTTGACTAATATTTCTTTGATCCCTATAAACACTTAGCTTTTCAAGTGTTTTGTATATAAGAGTTGCTGCTTTTCGCTCTTCTTTATTTAACATTTGGTTTCTTGAGCTCATCGCCAAGCCATCATTTTCTCGAACTGTGTGGCAACCTATAATTTCAACACCAAGTTCTAGTTGTGAATTTAGTAGTTGGATCACCCTTAACTGTTGGAAGTCTTTTTGACCAAAATAAGCACGATTGGGTTTTAATTTTCTTAGCAATGCCTCTACAACCGTTGCAACACCGTTAAAATGTCCAGGACGGAAGGCTCCTTCCATGTAAAAAGCTAGAGATCCAAAATCATATGATTTTGCAATAACCTGATTCGGATATAAATCTCCGGCATCTGGATTATAAACTATGATTTTTTCATCAATTGAATTAAGAAGCTCTTGATCTTTAGCAATATTTTGCGGATATTTTTTTAAATCATTAGTATTATTAAATTGGGTGGGATTTATAAAAATACTGACTATAACATGATCATTATCGGCAAGAGCTTTTTGGACTAAAGAGAGGTGTCCTTGATGCAGTGATCCCATTGTGGGAACCAGACCCAACGTCCCAGAATTTTTTTTTAAGTGCTTTTGAATTTGATTGTATGTTGAAAACACAAACATTTAGCATATGATTAACGCTGCTAAAGTACTCAGTTTTTAAGTATATGTCTATTAATTTTGTATTTTTGCAAGACTTTTCCCGAAGGAAATCATCCATATGAAAGATAAGAGAGTTTTAATCATTTCTTCCGAGGTAGTCCCATACCTTCCTCAAACAGAACAAGCAATAAATTCATTTGAAATCCCAAAGACCATTAATAAAAGTGGCGGGCAGACACGAATTTTTATGCCACGCTATGGATTGATCAACGAGAGAAGACATCAATTACATGAAGTAATTCGTTTATCTGGTATGAATTTGGTGATCAACGATATGGATATGCCACTAATCATTAAGGTTGCTTCTATCCCTAAGGAAAGGATGCAAGTTTATTTTATTGATAATGATGAATACTTTAAAAGAAGAGCATTATTACATGACAAGGATGGCAAATGTTTCAAGGATAACGACGAAAGAATGATCTTTTTTACGAAAGGCGTCATAGAAACAGTTAAAAAACTGAATTGGTCTCCAGATATCATTCACCTTCATGGCTGGTTTACTTCACTATTCCCTTTATATTTAAAAACTTATTATAAGGACGAACCTTTATTAGCGGAAAGTAAAATTATTAGTTCAATTTACAATTCAGATTTTAAAGGTGCATTTTCTAAAAAATTCAAAGAAAAAGTAGCTTTTGATAAATTAGATACAGATTATTTGGAGCCACTTAAAAAGGCAGACCATGAAGCTCTTACCTCTATTGCTGTTCAGCATTCTGACGGCCTTATTTTGTCGGCTGAAGATCTTCCTCAATCTATTGTAGATCAAGTTAAAAATAGCAATAAGCCTCACTTAGATTATCCTCAATCCAAAGATAAGGATAAGTATATTGATTTTTATTCTCATAAATTTTAACATCAAAAAATTGTTGATGAAAACCCTAACAAAACTTTTTGTAACATTCACACTAGCTTTTATCTTTTTGAGCTGTAATTCAGAATTTTATCCATTAGGAGAAAGTCTTTTGGCGGATCAAGCCCTTGAATCAAAGAAGGAGAGTATTCCTGCTTTTACTTTTCAAAAAAAACTCAAAAAAATTCAGTCAACAGGCTTGCCTTTAGTCCAGTTAGGCTCTATCAATCATCCAGTTTTTGGAAAATCAGAAGCGAGTTTTGCTTTACAATTATCGATTGCAAATAATCCTTATTTCGGAAATCATAGACAACAGTATGAAGACGAAAGTGACGGAACTGATCCTAATTTGATTCCTGAAAATGAATTGGTAAAAGAAGTTTATTTAGAAATCCCTTTTTTTACAAATCGAGATGATGCTGATAATGATGGAGTTATTGACTCGCTGGATGCGGATCCAAATGATCCTCAGAGTAATTCTGATAATGATGAATTAACAGATATAATTGAGTTTACTTCAAATCTAAACCCATTAAGTTCAGATAGTGATGGAGATGGTATTTTGGACCATTTAGATAGTGAAAACGATTCCTACTCCTACGAAAATAAAGTTTATCAAATTGATTCTTTGTATGGAAATAAAGAAGCAACCTTTGATCTTAAAATATATGAACTAACTTATTATCTTAATGATTTAGATGCTTCTAATAACTTCGAAACTTCTCAAATTTATTATTCCAATCGTGACTACTTTGAAGAAGGTTTTTATAATACCGTTTTATTCGATGATAATGTAAATTTGAATTTTGAAGAGGTTAGGTTCAATTATTTCGAAGATGATCCGGAAACAGACGATGTTGACGAGACAACTCAAGTTGAAACAAGATTGACTCCACGTATTAGAATTCCACTTGATACTCAGTTTTTTCAAGAAAAGCTAATTGACCTAGAGGGGTCCTCGGAACTTGAGACTAACATAGCTTTTCAAAAAGCGCTTCGAGGGCTGATTATAAAAACTGATAATTTTTCAAGCGACTTGTATATGTTATTGGACATTCAAAATGCTTCAATAAATATATCTTACGAATACGATGACTATCAGACTCAGGGAACCGATGATACTTCAGATGATGTAATCGAAAAAGCAAAAAAAGATTTTACTTTAAATTTTAATGGAATTAGAATTAATACTCTTAAGAACAGTGCTTTTGATGCTGCCATAGAGCAGCGGATTTTGACATCTAATCAAAATACTCCATCTGATAAACTTTATATACAAAGTGGAAGTCTTCTTGGAAAAGTAAGATTGTTTGATGAAGAAAATCCTAACGAGAATGAATTGATAAATGAGATAAGAGCCAAATCATGGTTAATTAATGAAGCAAATTTGGTTTTTTATATTGATCCAGAAACTACTTCACTTGAAAAATTAACAGCACCTCGTTTATATTTATATAAATATGACTCAGGACAGCCCCTTTCAGATTATCTAAAAGACGGTTCAGTTTCCAATTACGGAGTGAATAGTAATAAGAAAGTTTTTGGTGGACTTTTGGAATATGATGAAAACAATAAGCCATACAGATATAGATTTAACTTAACGGACCACATTTCAAATATTATTAGAAATGATTCATTGAATATAGATTTAGCACTTGTGGTTTCAGCGAACATAAACGACATTTCGTATGTTAAAGCAACAGTAGATTTGACAGATGAAGAATTAATTTATCCTGTTTCTGCAACTCTAAATCCTCTTGGAACGATTTTAGTTGGTTCTCATCCAGAAACAATAATTGACGATAAGAAACTTAAATTAGAATTAATTTATTCTTCTTATTAAAGTATTTTCCAAACCGAATACGAGATAAGAACAACCAAAAATCCAACTATTCCTTGAAGCATAGTTCCTACAGTGTGGGTTCGATAAGCTGTTTTAACATCCATTCCGCTCATTTGTGAGACAATCCAAAAGTACGAATCATTTGCATGGGATACAGTCATTGAGCCTACCCCTAAAGCCATAATTGCCCAAACCTTGCCCATTTCACTATCTAGTCCTAAAACTGGAAGAAGTGGAAAAATAATAGATGAAGTCGTTATTATTGAAACAGTTGAAGATCCCTGAGCAGTTTTAAGTAAAGCTGCTATTATGAATGGGATAAAAATACCTAAGTTTGAAAAAGATGAAATTTCTATTGCATAGTCTTGCAGTGGAATGGTCTGAATAATATTTCCTAATGCACCACCCATACCAGTAATGATTAAAATTGGTGCTGCTTGTTCAAAACCCCTTTTCAGTGAAGAATTAATAAAACTCTTATATTCTTTTTTAGCCAATCTAAATGCAAAGATCATTCCTATTCCTAGAGCTATGGCTGGCTGAGTAAATAAATTTAGATAGTTAAGTAAAGTTGACTCGATCGGTAGTGATTTAAACAGAGGTCCCAAACACATCAGTATTATTGGGACTACTATTGGTAGTAGGGACTTGATAAAACTAGGTAACTCAAGTTCTTTTTTTGATTTCAAATCTTGATTAAGCTCCTTAGTTGTTATATAAGTGTTTTTTTTGATTAGGTAGTTTCCGTAGGCTCCACCAACAATAATCAAAACAAATGCTATACTCCCCCCTACAGCAATTAATAATATTATATTCTCTAAATTAAGATTAGCTGCAGCTGCTAATGGACCTGGTGTAGGCGGAACCAATACGTGTGGGGCAAAAAGCCCGGTAGATAGTGCTACTGTTAGACCCACTAAAGGTGTTTTGGTTTGTTTTGAAAGAGTTTTATTTAGTTGCGATAAAATGACAAATGCAGCATCACAAAAAACAGGAATAGAAACTAAATAACCAATAAAACTGATTGCATATGGAAGCGGGAGTCTGTTTAAGTATTTTAACACCCCTTGAGCTAATGCAATTGTCCCGTAAGAACTCTCCAATGCTACACCAATTACTGTTCCAAAAAGAATTAATAATCCTATGCTTTGTACAATTTTACCAAATCCTTTTTGTATTAAATCTAGAGTCTCAAGAGGCTCTAAACCTAATATAAAAGCTAAAAAAAAGGACGCTGTAAATAATACTATAAAAGGATTTAATTTAAAATAGGAAGTCCCAAAGACAATCCAAAGAATTGCTAAAAAGACGCTAAAAAGTGATAGAATCATGATTTTTTAACTGAATTAGAATATCGTTTAATTTTTTATCTAGATTTATCGAGGCAAATTTCATAGCACTTTCCAAAGACATTTCTTTTGGTTTTATTTCAAATATCTTAACATTAGGCATCCTAGGTATTTTTTTAATACTCGCTTTTCCTGCAATAATAAGCGTAGGGATGTTTTTCTTTACAGCTAATTTTGCTACTTGAAATGGAAGTTTTCCAAAACTACTCTGTTTGTCAAAATGACCTTCCCCTGTAAGCACTAAATCAATCGAATTAATTTGTCTAGATAAATCTGTTTTTTTAGCTAATAACTGAAATCCATTTTCAATTTTAGCATTAAAAACTCCAAATAGCCCAGATCCGACACCCCCTGCTGCGCCTCCACCTTTTAAATTTTCAATTTCAATATTAAATTGGTTGTAAACCACTTTAGAAAAAACTTTACTACTGTTTTCTAGTTTTTCTATTACTTTTTTTGAAGCTCCTTTTTGTTTAGCATATGTATAAGCTGCTCCATTAGCACCTGTAAGTGGATTTTGAACATCACATGCTACCGTTAAATCTGTTTGATTTATTCTGGGATCTAAATTGGAAATATCTATCTGATTTAGTTCACTTAACGCTCCGCCACCAGGGCTAAGTTGTTTTCCATTTTTATCTAAAAGGCGACCACCTAGCGCTGTAATTATTCCACTACCTAAATCATGGGTCGCGCTTCCGCCAATCCCTAAATAGATATTTTCACAACCTAGATTAAGAGCATGATTTATCATTTGTCCTGTCCCTAAAGTGGATGTGATCAAAGGATTAAGCTCATGTTTTTTTAACCTTGTAATACCTGCACTCTGAGAAAGTTCAATCCAAGCACTTTTTCCTTTGTCAAATAAGAAATATGGCGCTTTTAGTTTTCTTTCTAAGGCATCTGAAGTATAACAATTGACGAGTTTCCCATCCCCATTTTCTTCTAAAAGAGATAAGGCTCCCTCTCCTGCATCTGAAAAGGGCATTAAAATACATTTGCTTTTAGGAAATACTCTTTTTGTAACCTTTTTCATGATATTTGCCACTTGGATAGCTGTAAGGCTTCCTTTGAAAGAGTCAGGTATTATTAGAACATTCAAATTTAAAAGTATATTTTTCCTAAGATAGTAAAGGAATTCTTTTTTAAGAAATCATTCTAAATCCCTTTTTTCAGCAGAAATATTTTTGATAATTTTAATGGCGTGTTCACGAGAGTTTTCAATGAACCATTTATTTGTTTTATAACCCCCACAAATTACCCCTGCAAGACAAATTCCTTTTATATTGGACTCCATAGTTTCTTGATTGTATTTTGGAGTTTTGAATGGATCGTCATGAAAATCCACACCTAGTTTTTCTAACATTTCGAAATTAGGCTCATAGCCGGTCATAGCTAAAACAAAGTCATTTGCAAGCTTATGCTTCCCTTTTGGATCTCTAAAATGGACTTGATTAGCTTCAATGTCTATTAATTCTGCTTCAAAGTAGGCTTTAATACTACCTTCTTTAATTCGATTTATAACATCAGGGCGTACCCAATATTTAACATTTTCACCAATTGATTTTTCACGAATTATCATTGTAACGCTTTTCGCCCCTTTACGATATGTTTCTAAAGCAGCATCTACCGCTGAATTAGCAGCTCCAATAATTATAAGATTCATTCCATAATAGGGATGAGGTTCACTATAGTAATGACGAACTTTGGATAGATTTTCTCCTGGAATATTCAACAAAAACGGTTTGTCGTAAAACCCAGTAGCAATAACTATATTTTTTGCCTGATAGTTTGCAGCTTGAGTCTTAATTTTAAAGCCTTGTGAGCATTTCTCTATTTTATTTATTTTCTCATACAAGTGTAAGTTTAGTTTCCAGTGAGATGTAACGCGGCGGTAATATTCGAGAGCTTCCGCTCGAGTAGGTTTTGAATTGTGAGATATAAATGGGACATCTCCAATTTCTAGTTTGTCAGAGGTGGAAAAAAAAGTCATGTTTAACGGGTAATTGTATAGTGAATTAACCAGCATGCCTTTGTCAAAAATAATGTAGCTAAGACCTTTTTTTTCAGCTTCTATTCCACATGCCAGTCCGATCGGTCCTGC
>CAJWAE010000013.1 GCA_913020075.1 uncultured Flavobacteriaceae bacterium | reverse complement strand
AGTGTCCGCTCTCCGCGCCGGGCCCCTGGTGGTAGACAACGGCAGCGAGCTCGTAACGATCATGCCCTGGCAAAGTCAGCACCGCTTCCGGCTGCACGGCGTGACGCGAGAACCGCGTGCCGCCTTGATTCCGCCGCTGAACCAACAACAGCAGCACATTGGGCTGCGTTAGCAAGTGCGTTTGCTCGCGATGCGCCGTCCGCGAGCCGCACCTGTGACAGTCCAGCTGCGCCTCCGACGGCGCGGCCCGCGCGTAGTACAACTCCGTCGTGGTCCACACGCGGTCTCGCTCCTTGGAAACCGGCACGGGCAGGCGCAACAAACGATCGCAATCGTGCCGCACGACCGTCGCCGCGGAGTCGCCACAGGCGTGGCAGCGGCTGCGCTGCTCGAGCACGAAGCCGAAGAGGCGTTCTACGTGCGAAACCTTGGCAGCGCCCAAGACAACACCGGTCCAATGCGCAAAACGTTCCGCTGCAACCTCGCGATCGCGCAATGCGTCGAGCAGACAGCCACAGAACTCCGCCACGTCATGCTGCGAACCGTCGCCAAAAAGCTCAAGCCCCGGAAAGTCGCGGAAGCTCACAACGAGCGCGGGAACGGCGGCTGGTCGTTGCCCGAAAGCTTCCCGAGAGCGCCAAAGCTTACAAGCCAAACAACACGGCGAAGCATCGCACGCGCCAGCGTGGTGGCTCAGCCACAGCGCAACAGCCGGCAGACGCAGCAGCACCACTACTATCAGTATAAACTATCGTCTGAAGTGATCTGTGATCACCATCAAGAGCAGCAGTTAAAGTTATCCCTGTTCCATAATCTGTTGCAGTATTTATAGTATTGATTAATCCAGTCAATGAAGTGTCAGCAGTTGTATAACTAAATAATTTACTTACACCTCCATATACCATAGTAAAACCTTCACCATTAGCACCTGCTAATGGTGCATGTAAAGCATTAAAAGCAACAGTAGCCTGATATGTTTTTGATTCTCTTACTGTTGGACCAGAAGCAAGAACTTGAGCTGTTTGGTATGCATAAGCATTACTTGTATTTCCAGTAACACTATTTGTATAAGAAGAATTTTCTGTATAAACTGCACCAGCTGATGCTTGAGTTGATACTAGTTCAAGAGTATCAAAATAAACTGCAACATCACTAGTTGAAGATGCTAATACAGCTGTCAAGAATATTTTCATACTCGCCATACCAGAACCTGTTACGAATGCACCTGTATCTGCCTGAACAGCACCTGAAGCAGCTGTAGCATCAAATGCGTCTTTGAATGAACTAGCAACAAGAGCATTTGTTTTAACTGTTATAGCACCTGAAGCAGATGTACCCATATCCTTCAAACCAGCAAAATTAACCACTGCTAATGCAGTGTTTCCTGTTACAGCAAGAGTCTTAACATCATCAGCACTCCAAACAAGATTAGTCAAATTAGTGTTTCCTGTAATAGTGACTATTGCTGCTTTAGATGCGGTAGCTACTGAAGTAGTATGATCAAAAGTTACAGTTTCTAAGTCAGTATTGTTTGTTACACTTACATCGCCAATTGTAGCACCAGTAACTACTAATGAAGTTAAGTCATTATTACCACTAACTGTTAAACCATTAGTACCTGTATTCGCAGATATAGTTAAAGTTTCTAAGTTAGTCTGAGCAACACCAGATGAAATTGCACCTGTAAAACCTGCAATTGTAGCTGTTATTAAGTCACCAGAATTAAGAGTAATGGCAGGACCAACGTTAGCTAAAGTTTGAGCAGCAGTCATAGCAGCAAGAGTTACTGGGTCAGAATCTTTTGCACCTGTAATGTTAACTGATGCTAAATCTGTAGCATTAGTAAGATCTATACTAACAGCACCTGTAACAGTTAAGTTATCAACTCCAGTTCCTACAACAGTGTTTCCGATAAATCCAGAAATAGTTGCAGTTCCAACATTTGCAAGTGTGATTGTTCCGTCTGAAACAGTAGATAGAGCAACAGAAGCTGGTCCATCAATACTGAATGCAAAACTAGAACCAACAGCAGTACCTGCAGCATTTAAATCATCAAAAGCAGAAAGGTCAACAACACCACCTTTTTTAACTTGAAGATTAAGACTACCAGGATATAAAGCCAATTTAGTTAAGTGCATTTCAGTTGCTTTGTCGAATTTCAAATAACCAGAAGCTTGACTTTCATTATTAAGATTAGTAACACTAGTTAAAGCTCTAAAGTCAACGATAAGAACTGTACTCTTCCATGTGTCATCTAAAATAATATTAGTTGCAGAAGCTAAAGTTTGAGCTTTATAACCACCACCTTGTTTGAGAGTTAATGTAACAACTCCAGATAATTTGTTAAACGTTGTTTCAGTATATGCTGATGCATGAGATGTGTATTTGAAATCTTTAGTAACTGTTAAAATTTCATCTACAACAGCCTGAACATCTGCATGAACCATATCAGCAGTAGTAGCAATATTTACATTACCATTTACAATTGCAAGACTGGAGCCCATTGCTTTAAAAGCAGCAAGAGTTGCAGGTGAAGTAATATTAACGTCTCCTGAAAATACAGAAGAATTAGCTAATAACTCAGCTAAATCAGCTTGATTTGCAGAAACAGCATCAGTAATAGCTTGAACATCTGCAGAACTAGCAGCAGAAGCAGTACTTTCTTGTACAGCAGCTACAGATGTTGCTAAGTCTGCTAACCCGTCAGCTAATGCAGCATCTCCTGTTGCAGAGCTAGCAACACTAGTTTGCAATGAAGCAACTGTGTTTGATAGGGCAGAAATATCAGATTGAACCTGAGACAAACCAGCAACTACAGAAGCAAGTGCATTGATTTGTGTTTCTAGGTTATCAAACTGATCGTCGTAATTTTGACATCCCACTACTAAGAGTGCACTTGCCAAAATTGAGAATAAACCTTTTTTCATTTTGATAAAAATTAAATTAAATTAAATATTAAATTTTGTTTCTGTTTCGTTGGCCAATACTCTTTACGGTCTCCAGTACTGAGTTTAACTCAACTCAACTTCCACATCTTTAAGATAATTGCAAGTACCATGCCAAAGTCTATTTTTTGTTGAAAAAACACTATCTTACTAACTCAAAAAAAGGATTTAGTTATATTATATAGATGTCTCAGGAGTTTAATACCGCCTGGAGTTATTCACAATTGAAGCTTTAAGTCTCTTTTTTTAAGAATTATATTTTCTACCTTTAAAAAAATTCAATGAAAATGAAAAAATTAATCCTTTCCTTATTTGTAATATCATTTACTTTTGGCTGTAAGTCAGAAAACCCTGAAAAAAATGAAGTGGACATAATCCAAAAAGCACAACTTATTCACTTAAGAACAACCACTTTAGATACCCATAATGATATTGATATAAAAAATTTTACAGATAGTCTTAATTATAGTATGGATACAGATACGCAGGTAAATCTTCCTAAAATGATAAAAGGAGCACTTGATGTATCTTGGTTGATTGTTTATACCGGGCAAGGTGATCTTACACCACAGGGTTATAAAAAAGCTGGGGAGAATGCGCAAGAAAAATTTGATGCCATTAATAGATTCACACAAAAATATGCTCCTAATAAAATTGCATTGGCTAGAACTGCTGCTGATGTTGACAGTCTTAGGAAAATTGGAAAAAAAGTTGCTATGATTGGAGTGGAAAATGCATATCCTATTGGAGAGGATTTATCTGAAGTAAAACGTTATTTTGATTTAGGTGCCCGTTATATGTCACTTGCTCATAATGGACACAACCAGTTTTCGGATTCCAATACTGGTGAGTTTGACAACACTGCTAAACACAATGGAATTAGTGAACTAGGGAAGAAAGCTATTGAGTTAATGAATTATTATGGTATTATGGTAGATATTTCACATCCCTCAAAAGAAGCAATTAGACAAACTATTTTACATTCAAAAGCTCCAGTGATTGCATCACACTCTTCAGCTAGAGTGCTATCAGATCACCCAAGAAATCTAGACGATCAACAATTGGAATGGATAAAAGAAAGTGGGGGAGTCGTTCAAACTGTTGCTCTTGCTGCATTTGTCAATAAAAAAAAACATGAAAGATTCACAAAAGGGAGAGATTCAATTTTAAAGCAAAATCCAGATACAGATCAACAAAAAATTAAGGCACTATTTCCCGCTGTAGATGTTTCTGATTTTGTGGATCATATCGATTATATCAAAAACAAAATTGGAGTGGATCATGTTGGCATCAGTTCTGACTTTGACGGTGGTGGAGGAATTGAAGGTTGGCGTGATGCTTCTGAAACTTTTAACATAACGCTAGAGTTAGTAAAAAGAGGCTACAGTGAAGAGGAAATTGGTAAAATCTGGAGTGGTAACCTGCTTCGTGTGCTGAGTCGTGTAGAAGTTATAGCCCAAGAGCTTCAAAAAAAACAATAGCGCCCTTAGTTGAGTTTTTGATCAAACCAATGTAAAAGCTCTGAGATTCCTCTGCGAACTTCTGATGTAGAGGCAGTGTGGTGGTTAACCATTATAGAAAACACATAAATTTTCTTTTTAGGATTGAACAAATATCCTGAAAGATTGTGATTGTGGCGAAGTGTTCCTGTTTTAGCATAAAACTGCGTGCCTTCGTACTTTTTTAAAGTTTTTGATGTACCTCCCCTTGGAAAGTAAGCCTGGATGATTTCCCATCCAACAGTTTTGTGAATTTCTTGAAGAACCCTCACTAGGGTTCTAGGAGTCAACATATTGTATCTAGATACCCCCGAACCATCTACCCATTCTATAGGGTCAGGAAGCCAAGGTTTCCATTGCCTTTGGATGGTATCTATCACTTTTTTTGTTTGCATTTCACCAAAATATGTCTCAGAAAGCATTAAAAGTAGTGCCTCTGCTATCCCATTATCACTGTCTTGTAAAAGAGCTTTAAATATTAAATCTTCTTTTTCTGAATAAAGGGTTTTCCAAGGAATGTTTTTATTTAGCTGACTATGAATTTTTACTAAATTTCCAGTTGCTTGTTCTAAAAGCTTGACAAATAAAGAATCACTAGCTATAAAAGGACGGTATAAGGTGTCCCTATTTTTCCATTGCTTGGGATTTATTAGAAATTCATTTTTGTTTTGCAAACGTGAAAAGGCAGTTTTTGTAGTATCTATTTTGCTTTTTAACTCCCATAATTCTGGGATTGTTCGAAGTTTACCATTAACTATTGTTCCTTCAACTACATTTCCATAAATAGGAAAAGAACTCTTTTGAGCAGCATGATAGTAGTTATAGTCGTCCCATGCCCATCCCTCGCCAAGACCATCAAAGGCTCTATTGGGAGCAACATATTTGAAATATTGCTTTTTTTTAAAAAAATTTGCTAATACATCGTCTGGATAAAAGGGATGAAATAAAAGAGGATAGCCAGAGGATTTAAACTGCATCACACTGTCATTGATCGAATTGTAGTAAAGAGTAGGAAGACTATCATACTTCTGAGAAGCTGCTAAAAATGTAAGAAGTTTTATGTTAGAAGCGGGTGTCATATATTTATTGTCCTGAAAAGAAACTTGAGCTTTGTCATCTTCTAATGAAGATATGCTAATGGCAATATGGGCATTATTAAAAGCTTCAATTTTACTTAGTTTTCGCTCAATTTTCCTATCAGAAATCTTCTGGGCTGAAACAGTGTACCCCCCTAAAATAATTAAAAAAAATATTGCCTTTTTCATCGTTTAAAAATATTAAAAAAGAGTTCTAATCGTAATCATGACACGACTTTAAAAATTAGATAAGTAATCAGCATTTATTAAATACTTCAAATTAACATTAATATAAATTATAGTGCAAATTGAATTCCTCCAAATAAATTTCTCCCTGGAGCGGGTTCATAGTGTCTTGCGCCAAAAGCATTAAGACGAATATTATCAAAATATTGGGTGTTTAATAGGTTTTGAATTCCTCCAAAAACAAAAATTTCTCCCCATGAAAAGTTAAATGCTTTTTTTCCTTGAAGGCGTACTTTCTGATAAGCACTAATTTTAACTGTATTATTATTATTAGCAAAGAAATCGCCTATATGTTCGAGGCTTAATTGCAATTGCCAAGCTTTTAACGATTGATAGCCAAATTGAATAAAAAACTGACTGCCAGGAATCCCTGGTAATTGTTTACCCTCGAGGTTACTTGGATTTTCTTTGGTTCCCTTAAATTGATATTTAGCTTGAGTCATACTTAATTCCAACTGCCAGTTTTTTAACTGATAGTAGCCGTAAACTTCTAATCCTATCCGCTGTGTTGCTCCCGTATTTCTATAAAAAGAACGTCCAGGAAAAGCTTCTAACTCATAAGGTAGGATTTCATTTGAACTTTCAATGTAAAATACGTTCGCTTCCAATCTCCCATTATTTCGTAGTGCTTTCCATCCAATTTCATAATTTATAGCTCTAGAAGGAGCTAAATCTAAATTCAATCCTTCTAGTCCATTGGGCCTTGAAGAAAGCTCACTTAAAGTAGGAGTTTCAAAACTTGTAGAAAAATTAAAGAAAATCCTCTGTTGTTTTGTTAAAGAGTAGCTCAAGCCTAAACTTGGATTTAGTACGCTATAAATTTGATTTTCTATTACCGAATCTGCTCCAACATTTTGATGATCAAATCGTAAGCTAGTTCTTAATAGAACCTTCTCCCATTTTAATTCATCTAAGACATAAAATCCAAGACCTCCGAAGCTCTCCTCTTGAGAGAAAGTTAAATTTCCTTGGCTTCCTTTTAGATTTTGATACCGATCACGCTGATCTCTTTGTATAGCAGTTTCTGTTCCTAATTGCAAGCTGTGAAGTAGGGTTCCTCTTTGGTCTTTATAGGTCAATCGCGAACCTAATCCATAATAATTTCGATATAAATCAATAATCCCACCATTCTCAAAAGGAAGTTTTCCATAAAAATCCCGAGTCGAATAAAATCCATAGCTCTCTAATTTCCATTGACTTCCAAAAGATTGAATCCAATTTAAACCGATCTTGAATTGGTCTACAGACTCAAAAGTGTCATAATCTATATTACGTTTTCTGGCTTGGACTCTATCCGCTTTTGCTTCGTCTAAAGTTAATCCACCACTGTCTTCAGCTCTGGGACTATTTGTGTAATTAATTTGAATATTAACAGAAGATTTTGGATTAAACACATGCTTTATTTTGGCATTAAATAAATTTTGTTCTAAACCACTATTTCCTCTATAACCATCTGAATTAGTCTTATTTAAATAAAGTAAAGCAGTTGTTTTTTGGTTTTTTAACTGAGTGGTCAATTGAAAAGTTTGAAGACCATAGGATCCAAAAGTAGTTCTAAAACGGGTGGATTCTGTATCCATACTATCTAATGTGTTTATATAAATAACACCCCCAGAAGCATTGCCATATAAACTTGCTGAAGGGCCTCGAAGTATTTCCAAGTTTTGTATCAAGCCAAGAGGAAGATTATCCAGTTGACCTTGCCCGTCTGGAGTTGTCTCTGGAATTCCATCTACAATAATTTTAATCCCACGAATACCAAAAGCTGATCGAGCTCCAAATCCACGAATAGAAATACGAAGGTCTTGGGCATAATTAGTCGAATTAAGAGAAAATAATCCAGGGACTGCTCCTAAGTATTCTTGTAAAGAAAGCTGTTGATAGATCTGTTGCGTATTAGAAAAGTTTAATGCGCTAAGGGTATAGGGTAATTCCAACCTTGGTGTAACTATTTTTGTAGCTTTAAGGAAAATTTCATCAAGGGTAACTGTAGAAGTTTGAGTTATATTCTGAGCTTGAGCTGTTGTATTAATCAAAAAAAAAAGTCCTAACAACCCTTTATTCCAAAATCTTATTATGCCTTTATGCATGTTACTAAGTAATTTTTAAATTTGTTCAAATATAACTCATTTATGTACCTCTCTAATGCCGAAGAAATTGTTGCTTATATCGCCTGTATAGCTATTGTTATAGGTTTTATTGTGAGTACCTATGTGGAAATAAAAAATACTATAGCAGAGGAAAAAGGAAAATTAGCCGAAAAAAGGAAAAATGAGACAAAAATAAAAACCCTGATTGAATACCTCAACGCTAAAAGAGAACTAATTGATGTCATTGCTAAAAAGCAAAAACCTCAAGACAAAGAAAAACTTCAAAAATAAATGATACATTTGTACCTACAACAGTTTGTTTTTAATTGCGGCTCCTAAAAAATTATGGAAAAAGTATTTCACCCTGCTAACAAAAGAGGAGAGGCCATACACGATTGGCTTTATGCAAAACACTCCTTTAGTTTTGCAAATTATTTTGATGCAGATAGAATTCAATTTGGTGCACTTCGAGTTTTAAACGATGATGTAATCTCACCGGGAATGGGCTTTGGAACTCATCCACATGATAATATGGAAATAATCACTATTCCTTTAGAGGGTGCTTTGGAACATAAAGACAGTATGGATAATGTGGGCGCTATTGAGGCAGGTGAAATCCAGGTTATGAGCGCTGGGTCTGGAGTATATCATAGTGAATACAATAAAAATAAAAATAAAAATTTAAATCTGCTTCAGCTTTGGATTTTTCCTAATAAGCAAAATGTAACTCCACGGTATGATCAAAAAAATATTAGAGATTTAAAAAAAATAAACTCTTTCTATCCTATAATTACTCCTGACCAGCAAGGTCCGGGAATGTGGATTCATCAAGACGCATGGTTGCACCTCGGTGATTTTGAAAAGCAAACGCAACTAAGCTACGAGCTTCACAAAAAAGGAAACGGAATTTATATTTTTATAATTGAAGGCAATGCAGAAATTGCTCAAGAGTCATTATCAAAAAGAGATGCTTTAGGGCTTTGGGATATTGAAACATTTTCAATCACCATAATGCCAGGAACAAGAATTTTATTAATTGAAATCCCAATGAATATATAATTATGAAAACTGACACTTCCGCAAAAGAAATCCTCAAATTGATTAGCACAAAAATTAAAAACAATGAATACAAAAATAGTGTTCATAAAATAAAGCTAATGACTGCAAGAGATATGATTGAAGAAATATTAGAATCGGAATTTTAATAGGTCATTCTCTAATATTGATATACACGAACGTAATCAATGAAATAATCTTTAGGAAACGTAATATTATTTGCAACAGGACCTCCAAAATTTCCTCCAATAGCTAGGTTTAAAATAACAAAAAAAGGCTTATTAAAAGGCCAGGTATCTTTGTTTTTTATCTGAGGAGAGTAAGTATAAACCTTGTTTTCATCTAAAAAGAATTCAATAAAGTATTCATTCCATTCAATGGCATATACATGGAAATCATCTTCTATGTTCGGGGAAGGAATAGTTTGAGTATTTATGGTATTTCCATAACTGCTTCTTGTGTGGATAGAGGTAAATACTTCCCCTGGTTTTCGTCCAACATATTCCATAATATCAATTTCACCACAATCTGGCCATGAATTGGTATCTATATCATTCCCTAAGGCCCAAAAAGCTGGCCATAGGCCTGCTCCTGAGGGAACTTTAATCCTAGTTTCAATTCTTCCATATTGAAATTCTTGTTTTGCTTTAGTTATGATTCTGGAAGATGTGAAATATCCTTGATCGTCTTTTTTAGCTGAAATGACTAACACTCCGTCTTCAAGACGATGGTTCTTATCGGTATAAATTTGTAATTCATTATTCCCCCATCCACACAGGCTTGGACACCCATCCCCCAATTCAAAACTCCAGTTATCTAAATTTAATGAGGTCCCCTCAAACTCATCAGACCAAACTAATTTAAGTTCTTTTGTTTGCTCAATAGATGTATCAATTAAGTTTTGAGATGTTAGTGTTTGCGAGTCACTGGTTGAGCCATCTGATTGACAACTTGAAATAAATAATATTACAAATGCTTTTAATATACGATTCATAAGAAAACTATTATTAAGCGTAAAGATATACGTTTTGTTATCTTTAGCCCATCTCAAAACAATAAATGGAATTAATTCAAAATGCCGGTTTTTCAGTAGAGTCTTTGTTAAGAGGAGCCCTAGGAATGCTTGTGCTTCTTTTTATAGCATACCTATTTAGTAATAATCGCAAACAAATTGCATGGAAAACAGTAGGATTAGGTTTATTGATTCAAGTGATTATTGCTATTGGGGTACTTAAAATAAGTTTTGTTAAAAGTATTTTTGAGACAATGGGTAACTTTTTTATTAAGGTTTTGGAATATACGGGTGCAGGAACTAAGATGCTTTTAGGGGAATTTGGAGATATTAATAAGTATGGTTTTATTTTTGTGTTTCAAGCGCTCCCTGTTATTATTTTCTTTTCAGCGCTGAGTTCAATTTTATATTATTTTGGAATCATTCAGAGGGTTGTTGGTTTTCTAGCATGGGGTTTAACCAAGCTTTTTAAAATATCAGGCGCTGAAAGTCTTTCGGTAGCTGGGAATATCTTTTTGGGTCAAACCGAAGCTCCCCTTCTAATCAAGGGGTATCTTGAAAAAATGAACCGTTCCGAAATTTTTTTAGTCATGGTTGGAGGAATGGCAACAGTTGCAGGAAGTGTTTTAGGTGCTTATATCGGATTTTTAGGGGGAGATGACCCTGTTCTTCGCTTAGAATTTGCTAAAAGCCTATTAGCAGCATCTGTTATGGCAGCACCAGGAGCTATTGTGATCTCAAAAATTATCTATCCACAGACAGAAGAAATAGCAACTGATATTCAGGTTTCTAATGACAAGATTGGTGAAAATTTTCTTTCTGCTATTTCCATAGGAACCAATGAGGGAATAAAAATGGCTGTAAATGTTGCCGCCATGCTGTTAGTTTTTATAGCTCTTATTGCTATGCTGAATAGTATTTTTTCAGGAATTGGCGATCTCTTAGGAATTAATTCATGGATCATGTCTAATACAGTTTATGATAGCTTTTCCATAGAGTTTATTTTAGGACATCTCTTTGCTCCACTAATGTGGTTGATTGGTGTAGCTAGAGAAGATATTACAATTATGGGTCAGCTTTTAGGAATTAAATTAGCCGCTAGCGAATTTGTAGGTTACACACAATTAGTTGATTTAAAAGATAGTTCTAGTGCTTTACATTTTAGTTATCAAAAATCAGTAATTATGGCAACTTATATGCTTTGTGGTTTTGCAAATTTTGCTTCCATAGGCATTCAAATAGGAGGTATTGGAATCATTGCTCCTAAAATAAAAAAAACACTAACTGAACTTGGACTTAAAGCAATGATTGCCGGATCATTAGTATCTTTAATGTCTGCTACAATAGCTGGAATTATATTAGGATAGATTTTTAAAGCACATTAGCTTTTACTTTTTTCCAGGTTTTAATTAGGAAATACCCTGATACAAATACTATTCCAGTCAATGGAAAAGCTAGATCATAATTTCCATAAATATAATATCCTGTAGCAAACATTGTACTATAAATCATCAGACAACCCAATAGCATTGCCACTATTCCAGAGGGCACGCTCCATGGTGCATCATTTTCTTCTATTTCCTCTTTATCGGCTTTAGCTTCTCTTAAAACTTTTGACCATCCCGGTCCACCTGGTTGTGTTTTTTTATAAAAAGAACGCAAAACACTTATATCCTCTGCAGGGGTAACAAAAGTGACTAAAAGCCAAACGGCAGATGTAACTAAAACAACAAAAGGAAACTCTGCCCAGCTTGGAAATACTCCAACTGAACCAAATAAAATTGCCTTGATCGAAGGAATTGTTATTAATAAAGAAATTACCCCAGAAGCAATCATTGCAGATATTTCACTCCATGCATTAATTCTCCACCAAAACCATCTGAGTATAAAAATTAAACCTGTTCCTGCGCCAAAGACCAAAAGTAAGTTGAAGAGTTGCATCGCATTTTGTAACAATAGGGCTAAAAGTGTGCTTAAAATCATAAGGACTACAGTTGATAATCGTCCAACGGCTACTAATCTTTTTTCGGATGCATCAGGGTTAATTTGTCTTTTATAAAAATCGTAAACTATATAAGAAGATCCCCAATTAAGTTGAGTGGAAATAGTACTCATATAGGCTGAGATTAATGAAGCTAATACTAATCCCAAAAGCCCGGTAGGGAGTTTGGTCAACATAGCAGAATAGGCTAAATCATGACCTAGTTTATCTGCGGGAATATTAGGAAAAGCTTTTTGTAAACTAGCTAAATCTGGAAAAACCACAAGTGATGCTAAGGCAACTAGAATCCATGGCCATGGACGCAATGCATAGTGCATAATATTAAAAAATAAAGTAGCACCGATTGCATGATTTTCATCTTTAGCTGCCAACATACGCTGTGCTATATATCCCCCTCCCCCGGGTTCTGCTCCTGGATACCAAGAACTCCACCACTGAACAGCCAGAGGAATAATAAGTAATGTGATAACCGCTTCTTTATTTCCAAAATCAGGTAAAATAGAAATTTTATCTACAACATTTACATTTGTCAATAAGGCTTGCATTCCTCCAACCTCGGGAAGATTTACCAAATAATAAGCAGCACCTATAGCCCCTCCCATTGCAACAAAAAAGAGAATAACATCCGTATAAACTACTCCCTTAAATCCTCCAATTGCACTGAAAACAACCGTAACTAATCCCGCAGTAATTACAGTTTGCCAAGGTTCTAGGCCAAGCATGATTCCTCCGATTTTTATAGCAGCTAAAGTTACTGCAGACATCGTTATTACATTAAATATAACCCCTAAATAGATTGCTCTGAACTTGCGTAAAAATGCTGCTGGAGCTCCTCCGTATCGTAATTCATAGAATTCTAAATCCGTATTAACATTTGATTTTCTCCAAAGTTTAGCATACACAAATACCGTAAGCAAACCTGTAATAAGAAAAGCCCACCATACCCAATTTCCTGAAACACCCTTTGTTCGAACAAGGTCAGTTACTAAGTTAGGAGTATCTGTTGAAAAAGTAGTTGCTACCATAGACAGCCCCAAAAGCCACCAAGGCATGGTTCTTCCAGATAAGAAAAAATCATTAGCACTTTTCCCTGAAGTTTTAGAAACATAAATTCCTATTCCTAAAGAGATTGCAAAAAATATAAAAATTATTATCCAGTCTATAGTTGCAATTTGCATAAGTCAATTCATTTTGTTTGTGCTTAAAGATAAATAAAATCACCTATTTATATTAAATTTTGTTAAAACGCTTGAGTTTAAGCTGAATTCCTACTAGGTTTGTTTATTGGCAAAATTTATAATGTTAAAGAAAATACTTCTACTTTACTTTTTATTATCCGGAATTGGTATTTCAAATGCTTGGTCTCAACTAAGCGTTGAATCCAGTCAGAACTCAAAAATAGTTATTCCACCTGCAGAGAACAAAGGGCCAAGCCTTCTGAGACCCAAAGAGAAAAAAGAATTTTTATCTGAAGACTTCTTTAGTCCATCCGTTGATTTTAAGTACCCTAAAAGAGATTTAAACAACTCCCCTATAAAATTTGGAAATGCCGAACAGTTTTTAGATCCAGGAAAACAATATTTAAAAAGACTAAATCGTGGAGGGGAAGGGGAAAAAAATCCAAATAAGTTTAAGGTCGATCAATATTTAGGAGATTTTAGAAATAATGGAAAGTTTGTTCAGATTGCAGTTCGTGATCATGAATCTCCAGACGGAGATTTGATTAAAATAATGCTTAATGACAAAGAGGTTGTTCCTTTTGTTTTACTTCAGGAGCGCTTTAAGAGTATTTCCCTAGATTTAGTCTTAGGATTTAATAAAATTGATTTTGTTGCCTTAAATCAGGGTTCTGCTGGACCAAATACTGCGGAAGTACGTGTTTTTGACGACAAAGGAAACCTTATTGGTTCCAACCGATGGAATCTTGCAACTGGAGTAAAAGCAACCTATATCATAGTTAAGGAAAAATAATATTAAGCTCCATAAACCTCTAACATTCCTTTAATAAAAATATCCACTTCTTCTAAAGTTCCTGAGCTGACTCTACACCAGTCATAGAATGGTGGGAATGGACGACCAATACGAACCCCTTTTTTGAGCATTGCTGGACCCAACTCACGTATATCTTTTTTAGAATGGAAAAAAATAAAATTTGTGTGAGAAGTCACATAATCAAGATTTAGATGGTCTAAAAGTTTATAAATTCGAGCTTTAGCTTCTCTGTTTTTATTAAGCGAAAACTGATAAAATGAGTCATCTTGAAGTGCTTCTTTAGCTGCTTCAATTGCTAAAACATTACTCATAGCTACTATGTTTTTTCTTATCTGGGCAGCTAAATCAGGTTTAGCAATTAAGTAGCCTACTCGAAGTCCTGCCATTCCATACACTTTTGAAAAGGTTTTAGAAACAATCACATTATCTCCTCTTTTAACAGCATCAACGAGACTAGGATAATTAGGCGTTTCAATAAAATCATAATAGGCTTCATCGGAGAATACAATAGTTTCTTTACTTGCAGCATCGCAAAAATCAACTAATCTTTTTGCCGGAACTAATGTTCCTGTTGGATTGTTTGGATTACATAAAAAAATTAATTTAGTTTTAGAGGTAATTCTTTTTTCTATTTCATCTAAATCATAGCCTTTATCTTCACCTACAGGGACCCAATTGATTGTAGCTCCCCATTGTTTTGCATAATTCATCATTGCTAAAAAAGTGGGTTGCCCAGAAATGATCTCACCTCCTTTAGAAGCAAAAGTTAATCCAGTAATTTTTAACCCTTCAGTAGAGCCTCCTGTTACGATAATTGATTCTGGAGAAACACCGTGTTTTTTTGCTAATTGTTCTGCCAATTCATCCGAGTATGCGTAAGGGTAGCGGCATCCATGAACAAAGGAGTTTTTAATTCTCTCTTGCACCCTTTTAGAGGGGCCATAAGGATTTTCATTCGAGCTTAATCGAATGATTGAGTCTATGCTTCTAGGTTGAAAATTTAATTTTTCTTTAGCCGAAAGTATACTTGGGGGCGCTAAGATCAATCCTCCTATTCCTATAGAGGATCGCAACCAGTCTCTTCTTGTTTGCATGTCTATGTTTTTTATAAAGTTTGTTTTTTTTTATATTAAAACAAAATTTAATCCTATTTTTCGAGATGAACCAATGGATTTCAAAGCTCGAATTAATCTTACAAAACTTAATTAACCCTTTAGAGTGGTTAATGATAATTTCTGTAATTGGAGGGGGAATTTATCTTTGTATTCAAAGCAAGGGATATCCTCTTCTTAAAATAAAAACTGCTTTTAAATTACTGTTAACCAAAGAAAAAAATCAAGGAATTTCTCGTTTTCAGGCATTATCTGCGGTTTTAGCCGCTACAGTTGGGCTAGGAAATATTTCAGGAGTGGCAATTGCTATTCATATGGGAGGTCCAGGAGTATTGGTTTGGATGTGGCTTACTGCAATTATTGGGATGATTATAAAGTTCTATTCATCTGCTTTGGCCGTACAGCTTCGTGTAAATGAACCCAATGGAGATCCTTTAGGAGGTCCTATGTACTACATGCAATTAGGAATAAAAAAATGGGGTAAGCCGCTAGCTGTTTGGTTTTCAATTGCAGGACTCTTTGGAGTGCTTCCAGCATTTACAGCGAATCAATTAACCCAAACTTTTATGGATGTAGTTAATCCTGATTCCTTTATTGCCTTAGGTGAATTTAAGTGGAAGCTCATTTTAGGAATTATACTATCCTTGGTGAGTGCTTTCGTTATTTTCGGTGGACTTAAGTCTATTGTAAAGGTTACTTCAAGTTTAGTTCCTATTATGGTTGGATTATACTTTTTCATGGGGGTTTTTATGTTGCTTTCAAACTTTGAAAAGATCATACCAACTTTCAGTTTAATTTTTTCAAGTGCTTTTGATATAAATACTGCGGTAACAGGAGGCTTTTGGGGTTTGGTCATTTTAGGAGTTAGACGAGCCGTTTTTTCTAATGAAAGTGGTGTTGGTAATGCGCCTATGTTCCATGGTCAATCACAAAGTAAAAAAGGAACTGATGAAGGTCTTGTCGCCATGTTAGGCCCCTTACTAGATACGGTTTTAGTGTGTTCCATAACAGGACTTATAGTAATAATCAGTGGGGCATATAAGGTAGAGGAGTTAAATGGGATTATACTCACTCTAGAGGCCTTTAGGCGATTGTTTTTTGGTTTTGGAGATCAATTATTACTCTTAATGGTTTTTGTATTTGGAGTTTCTACGCTATTTACCTACTCTTATTATGGCGTGAAATGTTTTGGATATCTCACAAAAAAGCGATGGGGAAAATATTACAATTATTTTTATATTTTCAGTATTGTTCTTTCGGCCCTAGTAACTGTAGAAGTGGTTATTGGTATTATTGATCTTGCTTTTGCACTAATGTGTATTCCAAATATGATTTCAATAGTTTATTTGTCCAAAAGAGTCAAAAAAGAAATGCAGGAACGCAAATGGATGCCGTAATAGAATAACTCAATTTTATTCTGGATCTAATGGAGGAGGCCCTGAAGGCAATAATGCTTCGTATACATAGTCTCCCTTCCGCATTACAAATTCCTCTTTTACGGATTTCAATAAAGTCTTATCTGAAAATAAATCCACCATAGTCATGCTTAAAGCTTTAGCCGCATAAACCATTCCTTTATGGCCAATAGACATTCCTCCGCTTGCCACTACAGCCCATGAATGCCATGGCGTTCCCTCAGGTGCTACAGTTACTCCTAAGCGAACTACTGGGACAAGAAAACTAACATCTCCAACATCTGTTGATCCTCCCATAGGATGTTCAGCAGTAGGTTTTAGTGGGGAGATTTTTCCATTAATTCCTATTTGGGGTTTTGATGTAGCTTCTTGAATTTTATAGGCAAAATCTTGTTCTTCTGGAGTATAACTAATATCACCTAACTGCTCTAGGTTCTTTTGAACAGCTTCCCCTCCTGATCGGTTGGGTAAAATTTCATGAATCCCAGAAATTAAATTAATTTTATAATCTACATTGGCTAAAATAGCTGCTCCTTCTGCCATTTTCATTACCTGCTGATACACTTCGTTCATTCCTTTTCTTTTTGTGTCGCGAACACGAACCCATAAGCGAGAATAATCTGGAACAACATTAACTACTTGGCCTCCGTCTTGGATATGATAGTGTATTCGAACTGTGGGTTTAATGTGCTCCCGATATGAGTTTATTCCGTGAGTGTATAATTCTAGAGCATCTGAGGCGCTTCGTCCGTTCCAGGGATCAGCAGAAGCATGAGCCGTTTGTCCAAAAAATTCTACTCTAAAATCAACGAGTGCCAAAGAGCTTTGAACGTCTGCTTCTGTATGGTCTGCAGGATGCCAATCAACACAAGCATCTAAGTCATCAAATAAACCCGCACGAGCCATCCAGAGTTTTCCAAAAAATTTTTCTTCTGCAGGTGTTCCAAAAAATTTAATGGTTCCTTTTAACTTACCTTCCGCTATTAAATTTTTAATTGCTACTGCTGCCCCCAAACTTGCCGTGCCAAATAGATTATGTCCACAACCGTGACCAGCAGATCCTTTTTTTAAAGCTAATTTCTGTGGTGTTGCTTTTTGAGAAAGTCCTGGGAGTGCATCGAACTCTCCTAGAATACCTATTACAGGTTTACCAGATCCATAGGTTGCTACAAAAGCCGTGGGAGTTTCTGCAACTCCCTCTTCTACTATAAAACCATTAGATTTAGCATATTCTATTAGGGTTTTTGAGGAAATCTTTTCTTGAAAAGCAACCTCTGCTGCTGCCCAAATGGTATCGCTAATATTAATTAATTGTTCGCTTTGATTTTCCACACTAGCAATAACCTCATTTTTTAAGTCTTTTTTATTTTGAGCAGAAAGAGTCGATATAGCTCCAAAGGCCAAAAAAAGTATAATTAATTTTTTCATTTTTTATTTAATAGGTTAAACATTTTTTTTAAAAGGAATTGCTAGGGCTAAAATAAGAAAGACAAGCCCTACTATTATATATGGCCAGTCAATAAAAGAAAGTTTGTTGTACATTATTCCTGCAACCAATCCACAGAGGATGGTAAACAACAAAAATAATCCTTTTAAAACACCTCTTAATTTCAATTTTATTAAACTAGTTGTTTCTAAATTACATAATACTTCTTTAAAGTTACTTATTTTTGATTAAGTATTTCATTATCCACAAATTAGAAGCTTATTTATAAACACATAACATTATGACAAGTAAAGTAACCTATTTAGGAAACCTAAGAACTACAGCTGTACACTTAGCTTCTGAGAAAAAACTAATTACCGACGCTCCTCTTGATAATCAAGGAAAAGGAGAGGCGTTTTCTCCAACAGACACCTTAGCGACTGCTTTGGCTTCATGCTTAATTACCATTATGGGAATAAAAGCTCGTGATTTAGGAATAAATATAGAAGGGACCTTTGCGGAAGTTCAAAAAATAATGGATGAACAACCTAGACGTATTTCTGAGATTAAAGTTAAGGTCTGTTTTTTATCTTCTTTTGGAGCTAAGACAGAAAAGATTTTAGAAAAAGCTGCCTTAACTTGTCCTGTAGCAAATTCGCTTCATCCAGATTTAAAACAATCAATTACTTTTATTTGGCCTTCTTAAATTGAGTTTTTGCGGCATAAATAACTCCATAGATTAAAACACCAACTGGTCCTAACATAAAAGTAAATATAAGTGGAAGTATGATCATCCAATGTCGGATAAAGTGCTTTTGGCTATGACGAATAATCCAGGTTCCAACCCAAAAATCAAAAGCTAAATAATGAAGCCACCCTGCGGCTGCAGATTCAGTGGTTGCATTTTGAAATAACGTTGTTATCCCCAAAATAGAGGTTAAATCAGCCTCCGAAATACCTCCAGAAATTATCAAAAAATAAGTATAAAAAAAACTAATCCCAATTGGAACCCAAGGAAATGCAATAAGTTGTTTAGAAAAAGAAATGTTAGGTGCAAAAAGAATAAATCCCCAGACTAATATCATTAGGGTATTACAGATGTTAAATAAAATTTCTGTCATAAAAAGCAATTAAATACCATTAAGCAAATTAGTATTTTTAATTTAGTTGGTGCTATGTTATTATTTAAAGACATCTCTGGCCAAACTATAGATCCTGTAAATCACACCTTGGAGGTAATTAAAAAATATCCATATGCAGAGATTCATATTGGAACAGATTCACAAAATATCAACAAGCAGACTTTATACGCTACAGTAATAGCTTATCGATTAGGATCAAGGGGAGTTCATTATATTTTAAGCAAAACTCAAATGGATATTAATCGAGATATGTGGACTCGCTTATGGAGAGAAGCCGAATTCAGTATTGACTTAGCTGAGTGGATTTCTCAGAAAATATCAATTAAAATTGAAATTGATATGGATTACAATGAAGATGAAAACTTTAAATCACATAAACTTATTTCAGCTGCAAAAGGGTGGGCAAATTCTTTAGGCTATAAAGTAAATGTTAAACCAAACAATCAAATTGCAACTCGAGCTGCTGATTACCATTGTAAATAATCTATTAGATTCTAAAGGCCTAGTAAAAATATACGAAACTATTTTTGCTAAAAAAAAAGCTTACTCTAAGCTATGTATGTTTTAAAGTAATATTTATATAATGTCCTGATAAATATTTACATACCTCAAATACACATTTTAAACTATCTTTATTTTCCTATAAAAGTAAAAAAAATGCGCTGTGTAATTATTGCTCCACCTGAACCAACTCAACAATGGAAAGAAAATTTAGAAAGAGTTGCACCACACATAAATATTCAAATTGGCCTTAATGGTGAACACCCTGAAGAAGTAATGTTCGCAATGGTTTGGAAGCAACCTATAGGTTCTCTAGTGCGTTTTAAAAATTTAAAGCTAGTTTTTTCTATGGGTGCTGGGGTAGATCATGTCTTAAAAGATAATACCATTCCCTCCCATATTCCAATTTGTAGAGTTATTGACCCTCAAATGGCATTTTCAATGAGTAACTATATTTTGATGGCGATATTAAACCATCAGCGTTCTATGTATGATTTTCAAAAGGCACAAAAACAAAAACACTGGGCTCAATTTGAGTTTAATGAGCGACAATTAAAGATAGGTTTTTTGGGAACTGGTCACTTGGGAATGGATGCTGCTTTAAAATTAAAGTATCTAGGTTTTAAGGTTTCTGGTTTTAGTAATTCCCCCAAAAAGACGAGTTTCCCGTCCTATTCAGGAGATGAACTTGAAGAGTTTCTTTCTAAAATTAATGTGCTTGTTTGCTTAGTTCCATATACACCCAAAACACATGCTCTTTTAAACTATAACCTTTTTAAAAAACTAAAAGAACCCACCTATCTCATAAATGTTTCTAGAGGGAGTGTTCAGGTAGAAAATGACATCTTTAAAGCCTTAGATGAAGGTCTTTTAAGCGGTGTATTTTTGGATGTTTTTGAACAAGAGCCTCTGCCTAAGGAAAGTTTGCTTTGGCTTCACCCAAAGGTTAATCTGACACCTCATATAGCAAGTTTAACTTATCCTAAAGAAAGCATTCAACAGGTACTACATTGTTATCAATGCATTGAGAAAAATCTACCGATTCCTCAGCAAGTAGACCGAACCAAAATGTATTAATTTTTTAAAATACAATCTCCTATTGTCTTCATATTATAGCGTACGGGATCTGTAACTGGTAATCCTAATTCCTCGCTAAGTTGAGAAACATATTCTTTTGCCTGTTTATTAGACAACTTACTCGTATTTATAGCAACTCCAATAACTTTTGCTTTTGGAAAAGTGCCTAAAACTGTTGTTAATGCTTCATTTAAAGCAATAAACTCTTTTAAGTCTGGAATGACAATGTGTTCAGGACTACGAAGTCTGTTTTTATCTGCTCGATGGCACAATACTAAATGAGTAGGGCAACTTCCTCGCATTAGTGGTAAAGTGGCTGTGCTTCCAGGGTGAAGCAAAGAGCCTTGTCCCTCAATAATAAGGATTTTTTTATTTGCTTCTTGCATAACTATTTGCTCCACAGCACCACAAGCATGGTCAACTATATATGCATCTAGAGGAATCCCTTTTCCTGTTATAGTTATTCCAATTTGTCCAGTAGCTATAAAACCAACGTTTGCTTGTTTTTCTTGAAGGTATGAATAAAGCTCTAAGCCTGCTGTCATTTTACCTACTGCCATATCCGTTCCAATAAACAACACCCGTTTATTCTTTAATTTAGCAGCTTGGCCAGTTGCTATTGAGGGAGTAAAAGGAGGGATTCTAACATCCCAAATCCATTGTTTTTTTGGGTCTTTAATTTTACTTTTCCATTGAGGATTCAATAAATCATGAAGTCCGTTGACTATACTCAAACCCGATTTTAAAGCTGCTTCAATGGTGAAATTCCATGATTCAGGAATCTTTCCTCCTGAAGGAGCAATTCCTAAAACTAAAACCTCAGCTCCTCTTTGTATCGCTTCATCGAGTGTCTTAAGAATAGGAACATCTTTCAGCGTATTCATAAAATCACTCATGCTTTTACCCCCAAATTTACTGTCAATAACCCCAATAATAGGGTTTTTTAAATATCTTACTACCCCCATTCCCATTTTACCGAAATCACTGTTTACGTGGCCTTCCATATAAACAGCAACCTTTTGATTAGATTTAAGCATAAAATTTTGTTTTGAGTGATGCGCCATGCCCTGGAATGTCTGAAGGAAGAGTTACACCATCAACCATGGGTGCTCCTTCTGAAGGATCTGGTAATAAATTGTAATGAGAGTCCAAGTCAATATGGTCAATTCCTCCTGTTAATGCTGCTGCTGCTGCTATTGATACTGAAGATTCACTCATGCAGCCAATCATTGTTTTTAATCCATGAGCCCTTGCAGTTCCAATAATACGAAGAGCTTCTGTAATGCCTCCACATTTCATTAATTTCATATTTACTCCATCTACATAGTCTGCAAAACTGGGAATACTCTGTGAAAAGCGGCAAGACTCATCTACGTAGATAGGTAAAGCTCTATTGTTATAAAGTGTTTTTAAACCATCTTCTTCACCTTCTTTAAGGGGCTGTTCTATATAGTCGACTTTTCTATCGGCTAACCATTGCATCATATGTTGGGCTTGAGCAACATCCCATCCTCCATTAGCATCTACACGAATTTTAATAGAATAATCCTTAGAACTCTCATGAACTTGAGTAAACATCTCTTTATCTGCTTCAATTCCCTCAGGAGACCCTAATTTTATTTTTAATGATTTGACGGTCGTCCCATCCAAAAGTAAGGGGATTCTCTGCTTAACGACTTCAGGCGGATTAATACCAATTGTAATCGATGTGGGCGTATGCGCTTTTGGAAATCCTAAAATCTGTCGTAAAGGAAGTTGCGCTTTTTTAGCAGTCCAATCCCAAAAAGCTGTGTCTAAAGCGACATAAGCGCAGGGAGGAATGCCCATCTCTCTTGCTCGATCATATAGCTCCTGAATAGAGTAGCCTTCAATTCCAGTTGCTATAAAGGTTTCCAAAACAGTTTGGATTTCTTCTACAGAAGTTGCTCCTTCTGTTGATCCTGGAGCACCTTCTCCCCAGCCCACTAAACCGTCATTTTCATAACGAACAAAAAGGTTTTCTGAATGATTATGAACACCTCTACTAATTGCCAAAGGGAAACGTTTCTTTAGACTAACTTTATAAAAATTAAATTGCATTTTTTTTAAATTAAAATCTAATATATAAAATATAACAATTCAAAATTATGTTTTTTAAAAATGCAGTATTAACAAAAATGCTTTTGGAGGATTTGCATAAAAGAAAAAGCACGATTAAAAAATTTTACTTTTTGTTTTTATCTGAAATAAGTTTTTGGCTAAGTTCCTCCAAAGTTATTCCACGAGTTTCAGGCATCATAAGGTGAACAAATACGAGCTGTAAAACCATGAAAAAAGCAAAAACAGAAAAGACAACTCCTGCACCTATACTTGCGAAAAGTAAAGGCACAAAAGACGGTATTATAGCAGCTAAAATCCAATGAACACTGACCCCAAAGGCTTGGCCTGAATTACGAAGATGATTTGGGAAAATTTCTGAAATATAGACCCAAATGATTGCCCCTTGTCCAATTGCATGTGATGCAATGAATAGAAATAAAAATATTGGGATTAACAATCCTCCCCATTGAAAGAAAAAGGCACACGCTACTAAACTTAGCGAAATTATGTAACCGATAGATCCATAATACATTAATTGACGCCTACCTTGTTTGTCAATTAAAGAAATTCCAACTAGCGTAAAAATTAAATTTGTTACTCCAATCCCTACACTACTTAGGAGTGAAGCACTTTCTCCAAGCCCGCCTTCTTCAAAAATTCTAGGAGCATAGTAAAGAAATGCATTGATTCCAGAAAGTTGATTAAAGAACGCTATTAAAAATGCAAGCTTTAAAGTAAAGCGATACTTAGGATTAAAAAGAGATTCATTTTTAATCTCTTTATTCAAATTATCATTCGCCTCAGAAAGAAGTTTCTCAAATGAGCCATCAGGATCGACTTCCAAAAAAACAGCTTTTGCCTCTTCAATGGATCCATTGGAGATTAACCAGCGAGGGCTTTTAGGTATACCAAAGCATAAAACCGTAAAAATAATAGCCGGGAAAGATTCAACCCCCATCATCCATCGCCATGCATTTTCTCCTAAATCACTGAGTAAATAATTTGAAATAAAAGCCAACAAGATTCCAGAAACTAAACTTAATTGATATAGGCCAACTAGCCGGCCTCTATATTTTGCAGGTGCTATTTCAGAGATATAAGCAGGTGCTGCTATGGTTGACGTTCCAACTCCTAGTCCACCTATAAAGCGCATGACTGCAAAGGTAATAGGGTCATTGGCAAAAGCAGAGCCTACTGCAGAAATCGTATAAAATAGCCCAACCCAGAGCAGTGTTTTTTTTCTTCCCAATCGCTGCGTAGGAATTGCTCCAAAGATAGCTCCTACAACTGTTCCCCAAAGTGCCATAGCCATAACAACTGATCCGTGAAATGCATCTGAAGATTGCCATAAATTTTGTAGTTTTTTATCTGCTCCTGAGATAACAACAGTGTCAAATCCGAAAAGTAGTCCCGCCAAAGCAGCAACTAATGACCAGTAGAATACTTTTTTCATTATATAAAGATGCTATTTGTTTTAAATTCCATCTAAGATAATCAATTAATAAAACTCATTTAAAAGGAAATTACATCGTGTTTGTTAAATATAAATACAACCTAATTTTGTCTGAAATAAGATCTTAAAACTAAATCATTAAAAGTCTGTATCTTTAAATTAACTTTTTTAATATGTGTTTTTCATTTCAAAGCAAATTTTCGATTTTAATAGTGCTAATATTATTAGTCTATTCTCAATCTTGTACTAAATCAAAAAAATCCTGGAAACCCAAGATTGCTATTGCAGGACTAGCAATTGAATCTAGTACTTTTTCTCCTGCCAAAACAGAAGTAGAAGCCTTTTTAGCAAGAGTAGGAAATGATGTTTTTAAATACTATCCTTTTTTAAGTGAAGACAGTCCTCAAAGGCAAGCTGCACAATGGATTCCCACTTTAAGGGGTCATGCACTACCGGGAGGAGTGGTAACTCGAAAAGCCTATGATTCTTTGGTCGGAAAAACTCTAAGCCTTTTAAAGGAAAAAATGCCCTATGATGGTTTGTTTTTTGATATTCACGGTGCTATGAGTGTTGAGGGTCTTGACGATCCTGAAGGGGATTTTATTACTCAAATTAGAAATCTCATTGGAACAAAAACTCTTATTTCAACCTCAATGGATTTACATGGAAACGTATCTGAGCGCCTAGCTAAGCATACTGATTTAATAACCTGTTACCGCATGGCCCCTCATGAAGACGCCCTACAATCAAAACAACGTGCAGTTGATAATTTATTAGAACGTTTAACATCTGGAAAAGGAAAACCAAAATACAAGGCTTGGATCCCTGTTCCTATTTTACTTCCAGGAGAAAAAACAAGTACTCGAATAGAACCTGGAAAAAGTCTTTATGCTCAAATTGAACCACTTACTAAAAAGAAAGGTGTTATTGATGCGGCTATATGGATTGGATATGCTTGGGCAGATGAACCCAGAAATCATGCAGTAGTAATGGTGACCGGGGATAATAAAAAACAAGTGTCTGAAAGTGCAGAGACTTTAGCAGAATACTTTTGGAAAGTTAGAGATGACTTTGAATTTGTGGCGCCGACAGCCAACTTAGAAAAAAGCCTTTCCTTAGCTTTGAAATCTTCCAAAAAACCCTATATAATTAGTGATATGGGAGATAATCCAACTGCAGGAGGTGCTGGTGATGTTACATGGACACTTCAAAAATTATTAAATAATAAGGCTTTTCAAAAGGCCTCAGGTCCTAATCTGATCTATGCATCTATACCCGGTCCTGAAATGATTATTGCTGCTGAAAAAGTAGGGATAGGCGGGAAAGTTTCCGCAAAAGTAGGTGCTCAAGTTGATGACCGCTTTGCCCCTCCTTTATTACTTAATGGTAAAGTTGAGGCTATTTATAAAGGAGATATTCATGCTGAAACAGAAGCAGTTATTCGGGTAGGTAGCATTCGGGTAATTGTTACAAAAAAGCGAAAACCTTACCACCGTGAAAAAGACTTTACTCAGTTGGGACTTTCTCCTCGTAAGGCAGATATAGTAGTAGTTAAAATCGGATATCTAGTTCCTGAACTGTATGATTTGCGAGGAGACTGGATAATGGCGCTTACCCCTGGGGGTGTTGATCAAGATCTTGAGCGCTTGGGATATAAGCGTATTAAACGACCCATGTTTCCCTTAGATAAAGACATGGAAAATGTGGATTTAAAAACACATTATATTTCTGCCTCAGATGTTCAATAATTATTGAAAAAAATACTATGCGCCTTTCAGCTTTTTTAACTGCTCTCTTATTTTTCGCTTGTACCGCTGACAAAACAACTTTTTTAAATGAAAAAAAGGTTATTGATGGATTAGAGGACTCAGTAGATATTATAAGAGATCAATGGGGAATAAACCATATTTACGCACAAAACCAGCGTGATCTCTTTTTTGCTCAAGGTTATGCGGCTGCACATGATCGTTTGTTTCAATTTGAAATATGGAGAAGACAGGCCACCGGAACTGTAGCTGAAATATTAGGTGTCAAAGAATTAAATAGGGATATCGGAACACGGCTTTTTAAATATCGTGGTGATATGACTAAAGAACTAAATCACTATCATCCCGAGGGAAAAGCCATCATAGAATCTTATGTAGATGGTGTAAATAGCTACATAGGAACAATTATAAAAACCCCTGAAAAACTTCCTCTGCCTTTTAAAATGCTTAATATTATCCCTCAAAAATGGACTCCAGAAGTTGTAATTTCAAGACATCAAGGTCTTTTAGGAAATATTGGTCAAGAATTACAGATTGGAAGAGCTGTTGCTCTTTTAGGTGCAGAAAAAGTAAAAGAATTGATATGGTTTCACCCTAAAGAACCAAATATTGATTTAGATAAAAGTATTGATACTTCCCTATTGTTTGAAGATATTTTGGCTCCTTATTTTGCCTTCAGAAAACCTGTTCGTTTCGAAGAAGAACATCTTCAAAAAGATTATCGTAAGTCTAATGCTATGGCTATAATGAATCGCTATAATGACTTGTCCCAAGATTCTTTGGAGTTGGGAAGTAATAATTGGGTAGTAGATGGATCCAAAACAAAAGATGGTCATACTTATATGGCAAACGACCCTCATCGAAGAATTGCAGTACCCTCTTTACGATATATGGCACATTTAGTTGCTCCTGGTTGGAATGTTATCGGTGGCGGTGAACCAGAAATACCAGGAATTTCTATTGGACATAATAATTCTGGTGCTTGGGGTTTAACTGTTTTTAGAACCGATGGCGAGGACTTATATCAATATGAATTAAATCCAAAAAATCCATCACAATATAAGAGTAATGGCGTTTGGATGGATTTTGAAATAATTGAAGAGACTATAGATGTAAAGGGAGAGAAATCCAAAAAAGTAAAATTGTATTATTCGCATCATGGTCCGGTTACCTATATTAATGAAAAAGCGTTAAAGGCTTTTGCGGTGCGTTGTGCATGGCTTGAATCCGGTGGTTCTCCATATCTAGCTTCTCTAAGGATGGATCAAGCAGAGACTTGGGAGGAGTTTCAAGAGGCTTGTACCTATAGCTATATCCCTGGTGAAAATATGATATGGGCAGATAAAAAAGGAAATATTGGCTGGCAAGCAGTTGGAATAGCGCCGGTTCGTAGAAACTTTAGTGGTTTAGTTCCTGTTCCTGGTGATGGCCGATATGAATGGGAAAAGTATCTCCCTATTAAAGAGAAGCCCAACGATATAAATCCTAAAAAAGGGTTTATAGCTACTGCTAATCAAAATGTAACCCCCGAAGATTACTCACATTGGGATGCAATTGGATTTTCGTGGTCAGATCCCTATCGAGGAGACAGAGTAAACGAAGTTTTAGAATCAAAAAACAACTTAACAATGTTAGATATGAAGGCACTTCAAATTGATGTTACTTCATTGCCAGCAAGATCTCTTGTGCCCCTTTTAAAAACGTTAAGATTCTCCCCTTTTATGAGTCAGCAAAGAAATCGTTTAATGAATTGGGATTTTCGTTTAGAGCCAAATTCTATTGCCGCTGGGATTTATGTTGCCTGGGAAAATGAAATTAAGGAAATAGCCCGTCAAAAATTTATTCCTGATCAGGCAAAACCCTTTATTACTAGCCTTCAATTAAAAAGAATTATAGACTGGATTGAAGCTCCTAACCGTTCCTCTTTTGTTATAAATTCGATAAAGGAAAGAGATGCATTTTTAAAAGAAACTTTTCAAAATGCAATTGAAAACTTAAAATTAAAACTCGGTAATGATTTAAAAAATTGGCAATACGGACAGCCTAAATATAAGCATATTTCAATGCTACATGCTTTGGGAGGTGTCTCATCTCCTAACGTTTCAGAAAAGCTAAATTTAGGTCCTTTACCAAGGGGTGGAAACGCTTACACACCTGGATCAACAGGGAGTAATGATAACCAAACAAGCGGTGCTAGTTTTCGCATGATTGTTACAACTGGTGATTGGGATGCTTCCGTTGGAACTAATTCTCCTGGTCAATCGGGAAATCCTGAAAGTATTTTTTACAACAATTTGTTTAAAAATTGGACTGAGAATACTTATTTTCCGATGTACTATTCCAAAGAAAAAATCATTTCTAAGGCATATAAAAGAACCCTACTTGTTCCTAAAAAATAGATTTATTAAACGTTTTCTTCTTTAATTTTATCTTTAAAAAGAGAGATAAAACAGACCTTAAGCTCTTTATTTAAAATTAGTCTAAATAAACTTTGTTTTTCTCAAAGAGGATTTTATATTTGCACTATATTAATTTAGATTGAATATAAATAAGATAACCATGAAAAAAAGACTAACCTTATTATTATGTGTTTTAGCGATTGTAAGTTGCGCTAAAGAGCCTGAAACAATTATTGAATATCAAACTGTAGAAAAAATAGTAGAAACTCCGGGAGAAACAGTGACTGTAGTTGAAACAGTAGAAACTGTTCTTCCTCCAGATGCTTATTCTTTTACAAGAGGAGGTGTATCAACTGTATACTACTCAGGTCAAACTGCTAGAGTAAAAATGGCAAGTGAAATTTACTCTGCTTTGAAAACAGAAACTTATACTCAAACTCAAATAGATGCAATGTTTAGCCTTGGAACTGGTTTTACTGATACAACATTAGATACATCAGGGAAAACTGTTAGAAGTAAAACTGCTAGTTATGGCGGCTCTGCAACTGTGAAGTCTTTATTTGATGGTTGGATAACAGAGGCAACATCTGTTGTTTTTCCTGTCTGGAATACCAATGGTTCCAAAGGTGTTGCTGGACAAGTAACAGACCCTGGTACTGGCGGAAGGTCAGTTCGCGTAAATGCTAAAGGAATGGAAATTAATCAGATTTTTACCAAAGGATTGATTGGCGCAATGGCTTTAGATCAAATTGTAAATGGATATTTGGATAAAACAGAAAAATTAGATGCTGCTCAAGCTGGTAATGACGCTGGCGATTTTGCCTATACAAGTCCTGGTGCTACAGAAGCTAATGTTACTAAAATGGAACATTATTGGGATGAAGGTTTTGGATATTTATATGGTCAAGATAATCAGGCCTTTCCAGCTCTCGGGAAAGGAGTTCTTCTTAATAAATACTTGAAAAAAGTTGAAAGTAACGAGCCTGGAATTTCAAAAAATATATATGATGCTTTTGCTCTTGGTAGAGCTGCAATTGTTGCAAAAAATTATACTCTTCGCGATGAGCAAGCAGCGATAATAAAATCTGAATTATCTAAAGTTATTGGATATAAAGCAGCCTTCTATTTAAGAGGTGGAGGAAAGAATATAACTGAAGGTAAAATGGCTGATGCTTTTCATGCTTTATCAGAAGGATATGGGTTTATATTAAGCTTACAGTTTACTAAAGATGCTAATGGTGCTGCATATTTTACAAATGCAGAAGTTAATGCATTTTTAGAAAGATTGTCTGCGGGTGACGGTTTCTGGGATAGAACTGAAGATGAACTTAAAGCTATGGCTACTGAAATCGATGCAAAAACTGGTTTGCCAGCGACTAACTAAAACTAAAAAGGTCTGTTCTAAGTGATTTTTGGGAGGTTTATAACCATAAAGTTTCATTTTCTAAAAACCCAAAAATCATTTGAACTTCCTAAATAATAATTAAGATGCTTAAAAATGTAGCCTTTTGCCTAACACTATTTATTATTGCTTTTTCTTGTTCATCCGAGGATGACCAGTCTGAGGAAGTCAATTCAATTGATCCTACTGAAAGCTTAATATCAAAAAATACTACACAAAATAATGAATCTGTCACTATTTCTTTCAATAGAGAAGAAATGCTAGCTTTTTGGGCAGATAGTATTATTGTTCCTAGTTATAAAAAACTTACAGCCGATTTAGCTATTTTAAGAGAGCAAATTATTGAATTAAATGAAAATGCTACACAAGAGAAACTTTCAGTAATTAGAGAAAAATGGTTATTGGCATACAAAACATGGCAACATGTCGAGATGTTTAATGTCGGAAAAGCTGAAGAAATATATTTTTTATCCCATATGAATGTTTATCCTGTAAACGAAGATAGGATAACAACCAATATAAATTTAGGTGAATATGACTTAGAAAATCCCAATAATTATGCTACTCAAGGATTTCCTGCTTTAGACTTCATGTTATATGGAATAGGAATAAATGATGATGAAATACTTGAGAAATATCAAGTTGTGGATAGTAATCATTATAAATACCTAATCGACTTAATAGATAAAATGATTTCTAAGTCGACTATAGTTTACGAAGACTGGCAAACTTTCAGAGACGAATTTGTTGCTTCTTCAGAAAATACAGCTACTTCAAGTATTAATAAGCTGTCTAATGACTTTATTTATTATTTTGAAAAAGGCTTACGAGCTAACAAATTTGGTATTCCTGCTGGTGTTTTTTCAGTTAATAAGCTTCCTAATAAAGTTGAGGGATATTATAGTAGATCTTTTTCTAAAGTTTTAGCACTTGAGTCCTTAGATGCTGTCAAAAACTTTTTTGTTGGAAATGCTTTTGAAAACGAATCTTTAATAGGTAAGAGTTTTCAAGCTTATTTATCACATTTAAATACTGATGCAAACAATGTGGGTTTAGGTGATGATATTTTGTCTAAATTAGCTTTGGCTGTTGAGAAAGTTAATGAACTAAGCGATAGTTTTGTTACTCAAATTAATAATGATAATACTGCAATGTTAATCACCTACGACAGCATACAAGCAGTTGTAGTTCTTTTAAAAGTAGATATGCTTCAAACTTTGAACATAAATGTTGATTACGCCGATGCAGATGGTGACTAATTCTCATGAATTTAAAAACATATTTAGAAAACGACTATACTGATTCTTCCAAACTTGCCGTTTTTCGAATCATGTTTGGACTTCTTATGTTTTATAGCTTAGCTCGTTTTTGGAGTAAAGGCTGGATAAAAACTTTATATATAGATCCCAAATTTCATTTCAAATATTTTGGTTTTGATTGGATTCAAAGTCTTGGTGATTCAACTTATCTTTTATTTATTATCTGTGCCTTATCTTCATTATTTATCGCATTGGGACTAAAGTACAGAATATCAATAATAATCTTTTTTGTTAGTTTTACTTATATTGAGTTAATTGATAAAACTACTTATTTAAATCATTACTATTTTATAAGTATTCTTTCTTTTTTAATGTGTTTTTTACCTGCAAATAGATTTTATTCATTAGATAATTATTTGAGTCAGACAACATGTGAAAAAATTCCTAAATGGACTGTTGATAGTATAAAGCTGCTTATCTGTATAATTTATTTTTATTCCGGTTTAGCAAAAATAAATTCTGATTGGATACTAAAAGCTATGCCTTTGTCAATGTGGCTTCCATCAAAATACGACTTACCTCTGATTGGTTCAATTCTGCAATTAAAATGGATTCATTACCTAATGAGCTGGGGAGGTATGATTTATGATTTAGCAATTCCTTTTCTTCTTATAAATAGAAAAACTAGATTAATTGGATTTATTCTTGTAGTAATTTTTCACCTACTTACCAAAGCTCTTTTCCCAATAGGTATGTTCCCTTATATTATGATTTTTAGCGCATTTATATTTTTTGATTCCTCTCTACATCATAAAATTATAAATGTTATTAATATCTTCTTAAAGTACATCAGACAGTCACTTCCAAAAATAGAAACAATAAAGATTATTCAATTCAAAACAAATCGATCACAATATTATTTGAAATATCTTTTAATACCTTTTTTTATTTTTCAATTATTATTCCCGTTCAGATATATGCTTTATCCCGGAGAGCTTTTTTGGAATGAACAGGGTTATCGATTTTCTTGGCGTGTAATGTTAATCGAAAAAAAAGGGTACACCAATTTCAAAATAATAGATAGTATATCTAAAAAGGCATTTTATGTTGAAAATTCAGACTTTTTAACTGCTTTTCAAGAAAAGCAAATGAGCTTTCAACCTGATTTCATAATAGAATATGCACACTATTTAGGTGACCATTTTAAAGGTCAAGGGCATAAAAATATTCAGGTTTTTGCAGATAGTTATGTTGGCCTTAATGGACGTTCTAGTAAAAGATTTATAGATAATAAAGTTGATTTGTATAAGAAAAATGAGTCATTTAAACATAAAAAATGGGTATTACCTCTAAATGATGAGATTAAAGGTTTTTAACGGTTTTATTTTATGGGCTATTCCGTTTATTTCATTGGGTCAGAACATACTCAAAGGAAAAGCTATTGTTTCTGGTTCATTTGATGAAAAAGAAGTAATAGAAATTTATGAGAAAAATTTGGGCTATCTCACTTCGATAAATTTTGGGGAATACTTTGAGTTAAATCTAAAAAAAGAAAAAAATACATTATTCTTTGTTGCCAATAGCTTTCCTATTATTGAAAAAACTTATTCATTTAAAGGAGTTTACAAAGTTGTTATTGAATTTCCAAATCAAATTCAAAATTTATCAGAAGTAATTATAAATGCTCGAAAAAAAAGAAAATTTGAATTAACTCGCCTTGAAGACTACAAGGGAACATCTATATATGCAGGAAAAAAAAATGAAGTAATAAATATAGAACAATCTATGGCAAACCTTGCTACAAATAATTCAAGACAAGTTTATAGTCAAGTAGCAGGTTTAAATATCTATCAAAATGATGATGCTGGTCTTCAACTTCATATAGGAGGCAGAGGTTTGGATCCAAACAGAACCTCAAATTTTAATACTCGCCAAAATGGATATGATATTAGTGCTGATGTTTTAGGATATCCTGAAAGCTATTATACTCCACCTGCAGAAGCACTAAGTGAAATTCAAATACTAAGAGGAGCGGCTTCATTACAATATGGAACTCAATTTGGAGGGTTGGTAAATTTTATTTTTCGTGAGGCAAATCTGGAAAAACCCTTTGAGCTAAAAACAAGAAATACAATCGGCTCAAACAATCTATTTACTAATTACACAGAAGCAAATGGAACTATTGGAAAATGGAGCTATCTCACTTTTTTTAATATGAAAAAAGGAGATGGATTTAGAGCAAATTCCAAATTTGTTTCTTCAAATTACTTTTTAAATATTGGATATCAATTAAGTGAAAAAACTAAAGTTTCTGCTGAAATAACTTATTTGAATTATCTTGCTCAACAAGCTGGCGGATTAACAGATGCTATGTTTTCAGAAGATTTCTCTCAAAGTAATCGTTCCAGAAATTGGTTTAGCTTGGATTGGTTGCTATACAGTGTCAAATTTGAGCATGAATTTTTAAATAATTCTAAACTTAGTTTTAACTTTTTTGGCTTGGATGCAACACGAAATTCTCTTGGATTTAGAAGTAATCGAGTCAGTCAAGAAGATCCCCTTTCGGAAAGAGATCTTATCAAAGGTGATTTCAATAATTTCGGTTTAGAGGGGCGTTGGGTGAAAAATTATTCCTTTTTAAATAAAAAATCAGTTTTATTAGTTGGGTCAAAATATTATAAATCATATAATACATCTGAACAAGGCCCAGGTTCTTCTGGAAAAGACGCAAATTTCTTATTTAAAAAAGATTTATTCCCGTTTTATAATTTTCAATCTTCGTATGAATACCCTAATGAGAATATCTCTCTTTTTTCAGAAAATATTTTTTATTTAAATGATCGCTTTTCATTAACCCCTGGTGTTAGATTTGAATATATAAAAACACAAAGTGACGGAACTTATAAAAGAATAAATCGAGATGGAGCTGGAAATGTTATTTTTGATCAAAGTGTTCTTGAAAATGATATTCGAAAAAGAGTTTTCGTTTTAGCTGGTATAGGCACGAGCCATAAGATCTCACCTTCTTTAGAAGCATATTTAAATATCTCTCAAAATTACAGGTCTGTTACGTTTGCTGATATTAGTATTTTTAACCCTTCCTATATAATAAATCCAAACATATCTGACGAGAAAGGATTCACTTCTGATATTGGGTTTAGAGGTGTTTTAAAAGACTTTTTATCTTTTGATTTAAGCTTTTTTAATTTAAACTATAATAATCGTATTGGATTTATTCAAAGAGTTCTTCCTGATGGTAATATAAAAAGTGAAAGGGGTAATGTTGGAGATGCACAAATTTATGGTGTAGAATCATTATTAGACTTTAATCTTAAGCCTCTTATTTCAAAACCTAATTCTCCAATTGTATTGAATTATTTCATAAACTTCTCAATAATTGATTCTAAATATACACGATCAAAAGAATCAGGGGTAAAAGGAAAAAAAGTAGAATTTGTTCCTAATCAAAATTTGAAAACAGGTCTTAAGTTTGGATATAAGAACCTTTTAATGAATCTGCAATATAGTTATTTATCAAGTCAGTTTACGGATTCATCAAATGCTGTAGAGGGTAATTTAAGTGGTCTAATAGGTCTTATTCCTTCCTATAAAATTATGGATTTTTCTTCATCTTTTTTGTTTAGACGTTTTAGAATTGAAGCTGGAGTTAATAATCTGTTAAATACAAAGTATTTTACAAGACGAGCCACAGGATACCCTGGCCCAGGGATAATTCCTGCTGCCCCAAAAACATATTATATAACATTACAATACAAAATTTAATTTCCAGTTAACTTAAACGTTTATATGGTTTAAAACCTAACAAATATGTGCTTAAAAAGTAGAATTATAATTAATCATCCCGATGGATATCTAGCTTCCTGTCAATGTGGTATATTTTCTTTGAGTTTCAAAAATATATATCTAGAACTTACCTTAGATGAACTAAATAGCTTTAAGGAATATATTAAATCAGTAAATATTGACTATTGGCAATGTGAATTATCATGTCACCCTCAATGCAAAAGAAAAATTCCTATTCCTACAAGTCAAATTAATCTGATGCTAGTATTTACAAAAGAAGAATTTATCTCTTTGAAAGATATTGTTTTTGTAAATCAAAATAAATTAAAAAACAATCTGCGTTACAAATTATTGAATAACTATAATTTAAATTAAAAAAATTTGTTTGTTGTGTGTTTTTCAATAAAACAATAATGTTAAAAACATCCTATTGGTTTAATATTTGTTAAACTTAAGACAGCGTTTTTGGCAAAAAAAATATTCTTCCCTGTCAAAGCATTACTTATTAATGCTTCAATCCCTTTCCCTAAATACTTTTCTTTAAGCTCACTGGAATAAACACCTTATATAAGAGACTTTGTTTGGATAAACAGGATTTAATTAAAACTTTTACAATAATATAATTACACTATATTTCTTATAAAAGGGTTTCAAATTTTTGATAAAATTTAATTTAAATTGTTTTTTTTAATAGCAATCCATCAATATTTGACCATTGTTTTGATAATAACTCAAT